>VERM01000421.1 GCA_018882645.1 Ferruginibacter sp. | reverse complement strand
GGTAAGTACCAGTGCAAAGGCGCAAGCCAGCAACTATCGTTTTTGTACAATAGAACCCAATACGGGTCTTGTTAATGTTCCTGACCCAAGACTCAATAAACTGGAGGAGCTGGTTAAGCCCAATCGTGTTGTACCCACCCAAATTGAAATTGTAGATATTGCCGGCTTGGTGAAAGGAGCCAGTAAAGGTGAAGGGCTCGGCAATAAATTCCTCGCCAATATCCGCGAGGTAGATGCCATCATTCAGGTTATTCGTTGTTTTGAAGACGAAAATATTTTACGAGATGAAGGACCGATTAACCCTGTTGGGGATAAAGAAATCATTGAAACTGAATTGCAGCTGAAAGATTTGGAGAGTGTAGACAAAAAAATTCAACGTGTAGAGAAATTGATCAAACAGGGAGATGCGAAAATTAAAGCAGAATACGAGGTACTGAAGCAATGTAAAGATCATTTGGAAACCGGGAAAAACATCATTTCACTTGGACTGACTAAAGAAGAGAAGGCTGCCATAGCCGACATATTCTTACTCACGGATAAGCCTACTCTATATGTAGCCAATGTAGATGAAGCGTCTATGCATACCGGAAATAAATATTCTGAAGCACTGATTGAATCAGTAAAAAATGAAGGCAATGAGGTTATCGTGATGACCAATGCCATAGAAGCCCAGATTGCAGAATTCGAAAATCCTGAAGACAAGCAGATGTTTATGGAGGAATATAAAATGACCGAACCTGCGTTGGACAGACTGATTCATTCTACCTACAAACTACTCAACCTTACAACATATTTCACAGCCGGAGTTCAGGAGGTAAGAGCCTGGACAATACAGGAAGGATGGAAAGCACCTCAGGCTGCAGGCGTTATCCATACAGACTTTGAGAAAGGATTCATCAAAGCTGAAGTGATTGCCTACGATGATTTTGTCAAATATGGCTCAGAAGCTGCCTGCAGAGACAATGGAAAATTGAGAATAGAAGGAAAAGAGTATCTTGTTAAAGACGGCGATGTGATGCATTTCAGGTTTAATGTTTAATTGAGGCTTTTCATTTTAAGGCCACATCAAACTTTCTTATTTCTTATTCATTATTCCTTATTTTTCATTCCAAATCCCTATTTTCCCCACCCAAACCAATCATTGAAATTGGCATAAATCATTAAAGAAAAAAGAATAATCATCCCAACAATCTGGGCATATTCTAGAAACTTCTGACCGGGCTTTCTACCGGTTATCATTTCAACCAATGTAAATACAACATGCCCTCCATCGAGAGCAGGTATTGGCAGTAAATTCATAAATGCCAAAACAATTGAAAAAAACGCGGTGATGGTCCAGAAATGCTCCCAATCCCACCCATAACCAGAAAATATAGAGCCCATGGCTTTGAACCCGCCAACTCCTTTATAGGCACCGGTTTTAGGCGAAAATATTTTTTTAAACTGATCTAAGTAAAAACTTAGCTCTTCACCGGTTCTTTTAACTCCTGCGGGGAATGCAGCAAAGAAACCGTATTTCTTTACAGTAAATTTATAAATACCTAAACTATCCAATTGCTCAGGAAAAACAGGGGGCATAAACCCTATCTTATTGTCATGGGTAAGGGTTGTTTTAATAGTAACATTGCTGTCGTTTCGTTTAATCATTAACGTTACCTCTGTCCCCTTTTTTCTGCTCTCCAT
>VERM01000420.1 GCA_018882645.1 Ferruginibacter sp. | reverse complement strand
TTCCGGGCTCCTCACCCACAGCGGTAGCAATAGTAGTAATCCCAACGGGACCGCCTTTGAATTTTTCAATAATTGCAGACAGAATTCTGTTGTCCATTTCATCAAGTCCGTGTTGATCTACATTCAAAGCCTTGAGTGAATGTTTGGTGATATCCAAGTCAATCACACCGTTACTCAATACCTGTGCAAAATCCCTTACCCTTCTTAAAAGTCCGTTGGCTATTCTCGGAGTCCCTCTGCTTCTTCTTGCTATTTCTTCGGCCGCATCGGAAGTGATTTTGGTGTTCAGAATACTAGAACTCCTGAGGAGAATATTTTTAAGAGTAATGACATCATAATATTCAAGACGCGATTTGATTCCGAATCGGGATAGCAATGGGGAAGTAAGCAATCCGCTTCGAGTAGTGGCACCAATCAATGTGAATGGATTTAATGAGAGTTGCACACTCCTTGCATTGGGACCACTGTCAATCATAATATCAATCTTATAATCCTCCATGGCCGCATACAGATATTCTTCCACTACTGTGCTTAACCGATGAATTTCATCTATAAACAGTACATCATTAGCTTCAAGATTGGTAAGTAAGCCTGCAAGATCTCCTGGTTTTTCAATAACCGGACCTGAAGTTTCTTTGATATTAACGCCCATTTCATTGGCTACAATTCTCGACAGTGTAGTTTTTCCCAGTCCCGGTGGACCGTGGAACAAAATATGATCTAGTGCTTCTCCCCTCAACTTAGCAGCCTTAATAAAAATGGTAATATTTTCAATTATCTGTGCCTGACCATTGAATTCATTGATATAGCCGGGACGAATGTTGTTTTCAAACTCCTTATCTGCAGAATGCATTCCGTCTTTTTCACTGTTTAAATTGGGGTTGGCCATTTCCTATATTTTGAACCCTGTAAAGCTAATCAATAATCCTCTTGAACAAAGCGGTTTGCCCCCAACCGAAAAAAATATTTTTCAGCCATACGAATATTTTTAAAACCACTGATAAAATATGATATCAGATACATGATAATCTGATTAGCTTTACATAACATGAGTAGCAAAAATAAACTTTACTGGTACTGCCAGATTATCGGATGGTTATTGCTTTTTGCCATCAATGGACTTTTACTGATTACACTTGGCAAGACAGAAAAAAAAATCTGGCTATCTGTATCATTATTCTGTGTTTCGGGTTTTATTATCACCCATTTGATGAGGTATTTCATCCGACTTTTTGATATTTTAAAGAAAAATTTCAAAAAAGCAACAGGTCAAATGATTCTGATAACCGTCATATTCTCAATCTTTTTGGGAGCTGCATCAGAATGTATTGATTTGATCATTGATTACGTTCCTAAAAGCATGGAGAAATTGAATTGGACAGAGCGGATTCTGGCCGCATCAGCCAATTCCATGTTGATTTTGCTTGTATGGAACTGCCTATACTACACCTTCCATTTCATTGAAAAAAACAGAAAACAGGAACTGGACACCATACGTTTGGAGTCGCTTGTAAAATCTTTGCAACTACAGACAATCAAGTCACACATCAATCCGCATTTTATTTTCAATTCTTTAAACAGCATCAGGGCACTTATCGATGAAAACCCTCAAAGAGCCAGAACAGCTATTACGGAGCTAAGCAATATCCTGAGAAGCAGTATGCAGGTTGCAAAAGTAGAAACGGTA
>VERM01000419.1 GCA_018882645.1 Ferruginibacter sp. | reverse complement strand
GTGCCTGCTACTGTGAACAGGGAGAAGGCAAGGAGAAAGACAAAAATTTTTTTCATGGCAAGAAATTTTATTATCTCCAAAATACTAATTTTTTTATTTTTCAATTTATTTTCCTCCTGCCGGTGCGAGTGATATATCCCCATTGGGTAAATGACTGATTTGTTTCATAAAGATGTTCCTCAAATGTGGTGTTCCGGATGCGTGAGCATCATGGTAAAATAAATACCAACTTCCCTTAATGTTTACAATGGAGTGCCGACTGCCACCACCCACGGTTGTTTCCAACAATACACCCCGGTAAGTAAAGGGGCCATAAGGAGAGTTGCCAACTGCGTAAGCTATCAAACGCCTATCTCCCGTAGAATAGGAAAGATAATATTGCCCGTTGTATTTATGTACCCACGTTGCCTCACCAAATATTTTTTTGTTATTTTTTACTTCCATTAATTCACCATTTGTATCCACAATTTTTATTTCACTTACCACTTCCGCCAGCTGTTTCATATCTGCAGAAAGTCTCGCCATTCTAGGCAATAGAGCATTTTGTTCCCCAACTCTTTCTTCGGCATTGGGTCGATATACATTGTTTTCCCATTGATGTAGTTGTCCGAACTGCGTACCCCCGAAATAGAGATAGAAAGTACCATCATCGTCCTTAAAAACACAGGGATCAGAACTATATGCCCTAGAAATAGGATTTCTTTCCGGCAGAAAAGGACCTCTAACAGAATCAGCGGTTGCTACACCAATGCGAAAAACATCATTCTTGTCTTTGAGCGCAAAATAGAGATAATACTTCCCTTTATGGTAGGTGATATCTGATGCCCCTAATTGACGACTGCCCCAGGGAATTTGTCTGATATCGAGTACAGGACCAATTTCCTTTGCCTTGCCATTGATCTCATTTAGCGTGTATACCCACAAATCTCTCATAGTAAAATGATCACCAAATTTATTGGGTGATATGCCCAAGTCGAGATCCTGTGTGCAATAGATGTATGTTTTTTCATTGAATACCCGAACAGCCGGGTTGGAAGAATACCGCTGAGTAATAAGTGATTGTCCGGTGTTTGATTTTCTTTGGCTATTGCTGTATTGCGCAGAAACAGAGCAGGGAAGAATCAATATCAGAGATAAAAAAAATTTGGACATACACTTGTTTACATGCTGCAAAGTGGGAAAACATCTGTACCGTAATAGTAACGCATATCTGATCTCTTTATTTTTTCTTATGTATCGAATGACAGGCGGAACTTTTAAAAATGATCGGAGATCTGCAGGTTTAACTTTTGTTATACACACTTTTTGCTATCTCGAATTGTTGCTGTGAGTGAAGCATTGCAGGTCTTTAAGAAGAAATAGTTAAATTCGGTTTCAATTCACACCTCCATGTTATTTATCGGCATTGATTTGGGTACTTCTGCAGTAAAGTTGACTGTTTGGGATGCAGAGACTCATAGTTCGCTGATAACCGTACAATATCCATCCGAAGAAGCACCCATCCTCTCTGCACAACCGGGATGGGCAGAGCAATCACCATTGGATTGGTGGGATTATATTCGGCATGCTATGCTCCAAGCCAACACCTCCGGTGCATATGCGGTAAAAGATATCAAGGGCATTGGTATAGCGTATCAGATGCATGGATTGGTATTGGTAGATGAAAATGGTGCCAGCATTGGGAATAGTATTATATGG
>VERM01000418.1 GCA_018882645.1 Ferruginibacter sp. | reverse complement strand
GAATTTTACACCAGATGCAAAAAGCATCACCGGAAAAAACATTTATTCCGGCACCGCCGAATAATTTATGTGCCTGCAATGAATGTCCGCACATGAAACTCAACACATTGGAAAAATTATACAATGCATTATTGTATGAGGTTCCTGAGATACAAATGGAGGAATCACTTCGCCTAGCTGCTAAATTACCCATGGACAGAATGATGGAAATTAGCAGGAATGCCGGATTGGTGGGATAAAATCAACGACCATGAAAAAGATAGTATTGCTGGGTTTTCTCTTTTTATCAATTTCCGGAATTTCTCAGGAAATTTCGACAGGATCTATTGATTCTTTAGTAGAAAAAGTAATTACTTCTTTTCGTGTGCCCGGCATAGCTGTAGGAATTGTAAAAGATGGCAAAATAATACACGCAAAAGGATATGGGGTTCGTTCACTCAGTACACAAAAACCTGTAACCCCTCTGACCAATTTTGGAATCGCTTCCAACAGTAAAGCTTTTACTGCTGCAGCTTTAGGTATTCTGGTTGAACAGGGAAAAATAAACTGGGATGATCACGTGCGAGACTATATTCCCGAATTCAAACTGTATGACCCTTATGTAACAGAGCATTTTACTATACGGGATTTATTGACACACAGGAGTGGAATGGGATTAGGAGCCGGGGATCTGATGTTTTTTCCTGATTCTAGTGATTTTACACTCAAGGATATTATTTACAACCTTCGTTTTTTACCTCAGGAATCTGAATTCAGAACCAAATATGATTATGACAACAATTTATATATAATAGCAGGAGAAATTATTGCCAGAGTTTCAGGAAAATCCTGGGATGAATTTGTTGAAACAAATATTTTCAAACCTCTTGGTATGGGAACAAGTGCAGGTTCTTATGAGCGCTTATCTTCCTACCAGGATGTTATTGATGGTCACGCAGCTGTTGAAGGAAAAGTAAAAGTTATTCCCCGAAACACACTGCGGGTAGGCCACTCAGCAGGAGGAATTTATTCTAATATCACAGATTTATCGCGGTGGTTGATTTGTCTAATGAATAAGGGAGTTTCTGCTGAAGGGAAAAGAATTTTGTCAGACGCCACCGTAAAAGAAATGTGGACTCCTCAAACTATCCTGCCGGTATATAATCCCGGCGTTTATAATGTTCATTTTAACTCTTATGGATTAGGATTTTTATTGTCTGATGTATTAGGTAAACTTCAAGTAACACACACCGGCGGATTAGAGGGAATGGTGACACAGATAACCATGCTTCCTGAATTAAAATTGGGTATTATTGTTTTAACCAATCAGCAAGAAGGATATGCCTTTTATACAATCACCAACACAATAAAAGACAGTTATCTTGGATCAAAGAAAATAGATTGGCTGCAGCGATTAGTAAAAGCGAGAAAAGATGAATTAGAGGAAGCAACTAAGATCACTGATTCAGTGGAAGCAGAAATAAAGAAGGCAACTACCGCATCAACCTATGATTGGAAATTATTTATAGGAACGTATCGCGACCCTTGGATGGGTGAAGTTATGATCTTGGAAAAGAACGGACAAGCATGGTTACAAATGAAGCGTTCTCCAAAATTAACAGGGAGAATGTATCCTTACAAAGGAACAACTATGGTTGTACGCTGGATAGATAGAAGCATGGACGCCGATGCTTTTGTTAACTTCGGATTAGATGAAGAAGGGAAAGGAAAGAGCATTCG
>VERM01000068.1 GCA_018882645.1 Ferruginibacter sp. | reverse complement strand
GCATGGTCCCAGCACAGCAAAATAATGTTCAAGCGGAATATCAAAGGTCTTCATTAAATAATCATTCAGCAATACATTTTCATCGGGAAGAATGCCTTTAATTGCTGAGATGATTTTTTTTCCATTGAAAATATTTTTAGGCAAGGATGAAAGTGTTCCAATTACATAAGCCGATGGAACAGCAATCACCAGAAATTCAGCTTTCGTAATCACATCTTCCAGGTTGGAGCTGAGTTTGGTTTTGGATATATCAAATTTTGCAGCAGGAAGATAATGAGGGTTGTGAAAACGTTTATTGAAATAGTCAATGGATTCCTGATTTCTAAACCACCAGTGTATGGCCTCGCCTTTATCGGTGAGAATCTTTGCCAACGCTGTTCCCCAGCTACCACTGCCTATAATTCCAAATGACATCTTTATTTTTTTGATGATTTTATGTAATGGCCAGTTTGTCGATTGCTTGCTGAGCCGCTAGCTGACTGGCATCTTTTTTATTGAATCCTTTCGCCTCTGCCACAACTTCTCCGTCAATCAAGGCGCCGATTGTAAACAATCTTCTTCCGTTTTCAATTTTCTCATTGATGGTGATAAATTCTAACAACTTGCCATTTCTGCTCGCCCATCCATAAAGCTTGTTTTTTATGTTAATGTCTATTGATTCCAGATCATCTGCAAACAGATGCGGATAGATCATGTATTCTTCCACCCATGTTTTCGTTTGCTTATATCCTCTGTCCAGATATACGGCACCAATGAGCGCTTCCAGTGTATTGCCAAATATTTGAGACGTTTTGAGTGCGCTGTCAAATTTATTGTAAATGGTTATTTTTTTCAGCCCCATCTTTAATGCAATTTCATTCAGTTTCTGCCTGTTAACCATTTTGCTGCGCATCTCCGTTAGAAAGCCTTCGCCCTTATATGGGTATTTTTTGAACAGATAATGTGCAATGACGGAACTCAATACCGCATCACCAAGAAATTCCAGTCTTTCGTTATTTTCATCAGCTCCTTCCCGCATGGATCGGTGACTTAGAGCTGTTTTATAGAGGGTGAGATTCTTTGGTGAGAATCCAAGGATGTTGGTAAGCTGAATTTTAAATGTCTTGTCTTCAGCATCTTTTTCGAAAAATTTAAAAAAAAATCGCAAGATGTTTTCGTATGTTTTATCGAAATTAACCTATTTGTCGCAGAATCTTAACAAAGCCAAATCCTGTTTAGAAAGATTATGCAGAGTATTTTTTTACAATGATCGATGCATTGTGTCCGCCAAAACCAAAGGTGTTGCTCAATGCGGCATTGACAACTTTTTCCTGAGCTTTGTTAAAAGTAAAGTTCAACTTTGGATCCAATTCCGGATCGTCCGTAAAGTGATTGATGGTGGGAGGAATAATGTTTTTGGTGACTGCTAAAATGCAGGCCAACGCTTCAAGAGCACCCGCTGCACCAAGACAGTGTCCGGTCATGCTTTTGGTAGAGCTGATGTTTAAGTTATAGGCATGTTCGCCAAATACTTTCAATATTGCTTTCGACTCTGCAATATCTCCAAGAGGCGTTGATGTTCCATGAACATTGATATAATCAACTTCTTCAGGGTTCATTCCGGCATCTTTCAGTGCAGCCTTCATCACATTGTTGGCACCTAAACCTTCAGGATGCGGAGCTGTGATATGGTGCGCGTCCGCTGTGGCTGCGCCACCGGCTACCTCGCAATATATTTTTGCGCCTCTCGCCAAAGCATGATCAAGGCTTTCCAGCACCAATACGCCTGCCCCTTCGCCCATAACAAAACCATCCCGATCTTTATCAAATGGTCTGCTCGCAGTAGAAGGGTCGTCATTTCTTTCGCTTAACGCTTTCATGGCATTAAATCCACCCACACCCGCAGCACTGATAACAGCTTCGCTACCGCCGGTTATGATGATGTCTGCCTTTCCAAGACGAATATTGTCGAATGCATCAATGATCGCATTGGTGGAAGATGCACATGCACTGACTACAGCGTAATTTGGTCCTCGAAATCCATTACGCATCGAAATTTGTCCGGCAGCAATGTCAAGAATCATTTTCGGAATGAAGAAAGGATTGAATCGGGGAGTACCGTCTCCTGCCGCAAAATTCATTACTTCTTCCTGAAAGGTAATCAGACCGCCAATGCCGCTGGCAAAGATGACACCAACTCGGTCAGGATCAATATTTTCTTTGGTTATACCGGCATCTCTAACAGCTTCATCGCTGGCAATTAAAGCGAATTGACAATAACGGTCAATTTTTCTGGCTTCTTTTTTATCGAGATATGTCGTGGGGTCAAAGTCTTTAACTTCACAGGCAAATCTTGTCTTGAATTTTGTTACGTCGAATTGTTTGATGTAATCACAGCCACTCACACCTTTGGATAGATTCTGCCAAAATTCATCGACAGTTTTCCCCAAAGGAGTCAGTGCTCCCAAACCGGTGACGACTACTCTCTTTAAAGCCATATGATTTGCCTGTAAAATTTTATGGATAGCTTACTTGGAGTTTTCTTCCAGGTAAGATACAGCCTGACCAACAGTTGTAATGGTCTCAGCTTGTTCATCAGGAATAGAAATATTGAATTCTTTTTCAAATTCCATAATTAATTCAACGGTGTCCAGACTGTCGGCACCTAAATCATTGGTGAAGGAAGCCTCAGGGGTTACCTCTGCTTCGTCAACACCTAATTTGTCAACAATGATTTTTTTTACTCTTGTTGCAATTTCTGACATGGTAATATATTTTGGTTAAATACAGCTGCAAAAATATACTTTTTGAGCTAATAACAAAGAAATAGTATAACACTATATATATAATTTTTTTTAACGTATTTTAAAATCTGCCCCAAGTCATTCCAAAAATCCTCAAAATCACCTATATTTATAACAACTTGGGGTATCAAAAATCCTGCAGCAATCAGCTGAAGGGTTGCATGGAGCTTTTAAATTAGAAGTCGCTTTTGATTTACCGGCTTCAAAAGTGTTTTATAGAATGATTCACCATAAAACGAAAGGGATATGGGCTTGAAACAAATAGATCATGGCAGTGTCGATTACCAGAAAATGATTCAGTTGAGGTATAAGATTTTAAGGCAACCTATTGGGTTGAATTTTACCGAACAAGAACTGAATGCTGAAAAAGACGACATTCTGATAGGTGCTTTTGATGAGGAAGACATGACCGGTTGTTGTGTACTTTGCAAGGTGGACGACCACGTACTCAGACTTAGACAAATGGCCGTAGATCTTCAAATGCAGCATAACGGCGTGGGTGCATCTATAATGTCTTTTGCTGAGAATCTAGCAAGAGATAAAGGATGCAAGAAGATTATTCTTCATGCCCGCAAACCCTCTGTCGGGTTTTATGAAAAGTTTGGTTTTGAACAAAATGGAGAGGAATTTATAGAACTCAACCTGCCTCATGTTTTGATGGAGAAAAAAATATAATTTTTTAATGTGTCAGCAGCTCGCAAGGCTTAATGCCTGTGTGTTTTTTAAAAGCAGTGCTGAAATGTGAAATAGATGAATATCCTAGTAGATGTGATACTTCTGTAACGCTCAATCCTTTGTCGTACAAGAGATACTTTGCATGCTCCATCCGCTGGCTCTGATAAAAATCAAATATGGTGGTGCCAAAAATTTCTTTGAACCCTTTTTTAAGATAACATTCATTGATTGCAACCTTTCTGCTCAGGGCTTTGATGGTTATAGGATCGCAGATATGCTGCAATAAAATTTCTCTTGCTTTGATGATTTTCTCTCTGTCTGCTTCGTTAGACAGAAATTTACATTGAAATCCCGTCTCTACTTTTTCCCCCAACATACAGTCTGTACTATATAGAAAAAGGGTTTGAGTCTGCGCATTGATAAAAATATTTTCAAGCGTATCACTATAATTGTGATTGAGCAAATTTTCAATCGTTATTCTTGTCTTTCCACAAAGCGGTAAAGTTTTTGAGAAAGAAATATCATGTGTAAAGGATACTACTCGTTCCGTCAGAGATGTACTGTTTTTATTTGACTTCGCAAATTGTTGCAGATAGGAGGGAGAATAAACAAAACTCAATACATCCACGCTTTCGATTTTCTCAACACAGGATTTGGATGCATTGAACTTGCAGTAATCACATTCTGTTTGCTTTTCCTTGCAATAAATATTTCCTGAAACACAGAACCTTAGCTCAAGATGATTCTCTTCGGGATTGTGCTTGTTGAAATTATAAATCAGTACTCCAGTATCCTCAATTATCCACTGGGGCAGTTTTTTATAGCGTTGAATGGAATATTTAACCGATCCTGGAATATGGCGAACCACGTCAAGCAAGACTTCCAGTTCTTCCTGTAAAAAAGGCTGTTTGTATGCAATGCTTAATATGTCGTGTTTTTGATCTGTCATGAATTTGAGCACAAATTTACAAAACCGAAATGACAACCGTCTCGCAACATTCATATTTAACCCAAGCGAGCCAGGGTTGTATGAATGTCTGTTAACCTTGAAAATCCCTTTTTTTGAATCAAAAAACCTATAAATAATCTTTTCATATTTTCTTATTTTGTATTAAATAAACCCCTTTATTTTCGGTATATTTGCCCGCATTAGTTTTTAATCATTTTAACTCGATTTGAACAGTTTATGAGTACAGATTCTATAGATATAACCACGCAACAAGGAAATAGTTACGGAGCAGACAGCATACAGGTTCTGGAAGGTCTGGAAGCGGTAAGAAAAAGACCTGCCATGTATATTGGCGATATCAGTGTAAAAGGGTTACACCATCTGGTATATGAAGTAGTAGACAACTCTATAGATGAAGCACTTGCAGGTCATTGTAAAAATATTACCGTTACCATAAATGAAGACAATTCCATTACAGTTCAGGATGACGGTCGAGGTATCCCCACCGGTATGCACAGTAAAGAGCATAAAAGTGCACTTGAAGTGGTAATGACCGTATTGCATGCGGGAGGTAAATTCGATAAAGGGTCCTATAAGGTTTCCGGCGGTCTCCATGGAGTAGGGGTGAGTTGCGTAAATGCATTGAGCACCAAATTGCATGTAACAGTGCATCGTGAAGGAAAAATATTTGAGCAGGAATACGCAACCGGAATTCCGCAGTATGCTGTCAGAGAAATCGGGAAGTCAGACACCACAGGAACGCGCGTACAATTCTGGCCAGATGGATCTATTTTTACTACGACAGTTTACAACAAGGAAATTTTAGAGGGAAGATTGAAAGAACTGGCTTACCTAAATCGTAAGATAAAAATCACCTTGAATGATCTTCGTGAGAAAGAAGATGACGGCTCCACATATACAAAAACATATTACAGCGAAGGCGGTATTGTGGAATTTGTTGAAACCATAGACAAGACTGCCAATCGTCCTTCTCTTATTCCTAAGACGATTTTTTGTGAAGGCCATGATGAAAAAACCAATGTGGCCGTTGAGGTTGCAATGGTCTATAATGCCAGCTATCAGGAACATATATTCAGTTACGTTAATAATATCAATACCATTGAAGGAGGTACGCATGTGGCCGGTTTTAGACGTTCAATCACCCGTGTTTTTAAAAATTACGGGGAAAAAGAAGGAATGTTTGAGAAAGCAAAAGTGACAATAGAAGGAGACGACTTTAGAGAGGGTATCTCTGCCATCATCTCTGTAAAAGTTCCCGAGCCTCAGTTTGAAGGTCAAACCAAAACAAAACTCGGCAACAGCGAAGTGATGGGCATAGTGGATACTACATTAAGCCGTGTACTTGAAGCCTATCTCGAAGAAAATCCGCGTGATGCCAAGACCATCATTCAAAAGGTCATACTTGCCGCGCAGGCCAGAGCTGCTGCCAAGAGAGCAAGAGATATGGTTCAACGAAAAAGTGTATTGGTGGGTGGTGGATTGCCGGGTAAACTGGCTGACTGTTCTGAAAAAGATCCGGGTAAATGCGAGCTGTTTCTCGTCGAAGGGGATTCGGCGGGCGGTACAGCCAAACAGGGAAGAGACAGGAGTTTTCAGGCCATTCTTCCATTGCGGGGTAAAATCCTCAATGTGGAGAAAGCTATGGAGCACAAAATATATGATAACGAGGAGATCAGAAATATGTTTACTGCACTCGGTGTGAAAATCGGAACTTCAGATGATGCAAAAGCACTTGATATCTCCAAATTAAGATATCATAAACTGATTATCATGACGGATGCGGATGTGGATGGAAGTCACATTGCTACCCTGATTCTTACTTTTATTTTCCGTTATATGAAGGAATTGGTTGAACAGGGATTTGTTTACATTGCTCAACCTCCATTATATCTTGTAAAAAAAGGAAAAGAACAGGAATACGCCTGGAATGATGAAGAGAGGAAAGCCTGTGTCACCAAAATCGGACAAGGCAAAGATGACAGCGTCACCATACAGCGATACAAAGGATTGGGAGAGATGAATGCCGAACAACTTTGGGAAACAACCATGAATCCCATGACAAGAACATTGAAACAAGTCACCATCGACAGCCTGACCAATGCTGACGGCGTATTCAGCATGTTAATGGGCGATGAGGTGCCACCCAGAAGGGAGTTTATTGAAAGCCATGCCAAATATGCAAAGATCGATGTGTAAGTTTTTATTTTGGCACATTCACAATTTTCTGTATATTGTATTCGAAGCGAGAGTTTCATCACACATTACTAACCATAAATTTTATTCAAAATGTCAAAAATGATCACTGCTTATTGCATGAAAACCAAAGAAAAAAACGTTCCCATGCAGGACGCTGTAATAACAAAAACTGCTCGTGGCGGATATATGGCTCAGGGCCACGATGGCAAAGGCAATAAAATGACCACTATGCTCGGCGAAGCCGCTGCACTTCAAGCAGTTAAAGACGGTGTAGCCAAAAAATCATGGTAAATTCCATTTAGTATATTTCTACTGGCCGTTCAGTTTTGAACGGCTTTTTTATTATATGGAATGTGAAAATTAAAGCCTCTAATATGTAAGAATTTTGGTTCTGTATTGAATATTCGACATTTTACCTTACAAGAAACTTTTTTTTATTTATATGTCCTAACAAATGAATGCATGGCATTCAGAAACTCAAACAACGCACTCATATTCTGAATATTTTCCACCACTAAAATCCCATTTTTTCCAACCTGCTTAAGAGTGGCTCTGTTGGTTTTTGTCTGAACAAACAGAAGAATGCTGTTGAAGGTTTCACTTTGAAAATAGGGGGAATCAGGATTGCTCACAAAAAAACATTTTAGTGTATTGTTTTTAATGAAAAGTTTTTCAAAACCCAGATCCACAGCCATTTTTCTGCATCTTACCGTGATGAATAAATCATTGGCCTCCGAAGGAACGGGTCCAAATCGATCTTCAAGTTCCTGATAGAATCGCTGTAGCT
>VERM01000067.1 GCA_018882645.1 Ferruginibacter sp. | reverse complement strand
CTCTCCGGCAGGTACACCATAAAAAGTGCGAATATCACCGGTAATGGTGAAAGACCATCTGTTTCCTCCAAGAGAAGTAGCCTGAAGTGCTGGCACAGCAGTGTTAAAGTTGGCATTGAGTTTTACATATCTCCAGTTACTAGGGGTAGAACTAAGATTGGTTATAACACCCGTATGGACATAAATTGGTGTAGTAGATGGATTCACGCCGTTTAATCCCTTGTTACCTTTTGTAGCATCAAGCGTAACCGTTAGATTGCTGGTAGATTCGGTGGGAAAATTATTACTCAGAGTTAACAACTGAGCCATACCATTCATACCGATTGTTATACTCAATAAGACAATAAATAATTTTTTCATAAATGCGATTTGTTTTTCTGATGGTGTTGGTTGTATCTGTTATGGATAATTATCAAGCAAAATTGAGCGTCTTTCTTAAACGTGTAATTTAAACACATTATTTCACATATTCAAAAGCTGTACAAAAATTATTTGAAATAATTCCGAATTATTATACAAATTCACTGATTGAATGTCGAGCTAAAAAACAAAAAAAGATAAAATTTTGCCAACCCGATTTTTATTGTATTTTTAGCAAAGTGTAGAATTTACACAATTTAAAAAGATAAAATAAAAAAGCCAAAAATCAAGGGCTTGTCTACCAATAGGCAACATGCTGCTTTAGATTTATCAAAAAAAATACATTATTATCGAAAAATTTAAATAACTAATATTCATGTCAACACAACAAAACACTCCGCAAAAAAGATTATCATTCTGGGATTTATGGAACATGAGTTTTGGTTTTTTCGGTATTCAATTTGGCTTTGAATTGCAGAATTCAAACGTAAGTAGGATTTTTGAAACACTCGGTGCCAATAAAGATGAAATACCTGTCTTGTGGATAGCTGCACCCTTGACGGGACTGCTCGTTCAGCCCATTATTGGATACCTGAGCGACAGAACCTGGCATCCTTTCTGGGGAAGAAGAAGAATCTTTTTTTTCATTGGTGCCATATTATCTACCATAGCGTTGTTTGTGATGCCTAATTCCCCTTCATTGTGGATTGCGGGTGGGATGCTTTGGGTACTGGATGCATCCATCAACATTTCTATGGAACCTTTCAGGGCTTTTGTGGGCGACAAACTACCGCCTAGTCAACGTACATCAGGTTTTGCCATGCAGAGTTTTTTCATTGGCATCGGCTCTGTTATAGCCGCATTGTTACCATGGATATTTACCAATTGGTTCAATGTAAGCAATACTGCAGAATCCGGAAAAATTCCCGATTCTGTCAAATGGTCTTTTTATCTGGGTGGTATCGCATTTCTTTCCGCTGTTTTATACACTGTGTTTACCACTAAAGAATTCCCTCCTGAAAACATGGAGGAGTTTAAAAAAGAAAAAAAGAATACCACTTTTGGAAAAGCGGTAAGTGAAACATTCGGCGGAATATTTAAAATGCCCAAAACCATGCGTCAGCTTGCCTTCGTGCAATTCTTTACATGGTTTGCCTTGTTTGCTATGTGGATCTATGCTACCAATGCCGTAACTGCAAACAAATACAATATGAAAGTTGATACGACTATTGTAGACAAAATGGCCAATGCGGTTTCTGCTGAAATCCTCAAAGAAGAAAACCTGAAGGATCCGAAAAAAAGAAAAAATATTGAATCTTTAAGGGGCGATATCGCCGAGATAAGAAAATACCGCTCCGAACAAAATCCCGTTACAATATCGGTCAATCTTGCTAATTATTTTTCTGACAGTCTGAATACTTACTTATCTGCAGAGGATAAAGTCGAACTAAAAAGAGTTCAAAAAGAATATAATGATGGTGCAGATTGGTTAAATGTTTGTTCATCAGTAAGAAATGGTGTTGCTGCGATTTTTGCTTTCATTATTCCTCTGATTGCTTTTAAGACCAACAGAAAAATCACCCACATGATTTGTCTTGTAATTGGGGGGCTGGGATTGCTGTCAATTTATTTTATCTCTGACCCCAAACTGATAATAATTTCTATGGGTATGGTCGGCATTGCTTGGGCAAGTATTTTATCGATGCCATATGCAATGCTTTCTAACGCTCTTCCATCCAATCGAATGGGATATTACATGGGTGTGTTTAACTTTTTCATTGTAATCCCACAAATTGTGGCTGCCAGCATTCTTGGATTTTTTACAATGAAAGTATTTCATGCCAATACACTCAATACTATTGCGCTCGGAGGGGCGGCAATGATCTTTGCCGGTTTACTAACCTTACTGGTTAAAGATGAAGATAAAGTCTAAGAAAACATAAAACAAAATCAATCACAATCGTGCAAAAAATATCTCTGCTGTTCATAGCTGTTTTGTATTCCGCTCTTTTATTAGCTCAAAACAGGAATGTCGACATCTACCCAACCCACTGGTGGGCGAATATGAAGAATCCATCACTGCAACTGATGATTCATGGAAAAGAAATCGGTAATGCTAAAGCATACACGATCAATTACCCGGGAGTTGAAGTCAAAAAAATAAATACAGTTGAAAACAAGAATTATGTTTTTCTGGATTTAAATATTGCTCCTTCCGTAAAGCCGGGAAAATTCAATATCGACATCAGCAGTACAACCGGTAATCAGAAAATCAGTTACGAATTAAAACAGCGTCGCTCCGGAAAAAGCAGTTCGTTTGCTAAAGGTGTCAATTCTAAAGATTTTATATATCTCATCATGCCTGACCGCTTCAGCAACGGTGATGAATCCAACGATAAAGTCGCCGGTATGCGCGATCAAAGCCTCAGAAGAGATACCGTATTCAACAGACATGGGGGGGATTTAAAAGGAATACAGAATCATTTGGGATACCTCGATAGTTTGGGCGTGACAGCAATATGGCTCAATCCCGTCTGGGAAAATGATATGCCTAACCGGACTGAACATGGTTACGCATTTACCAATCACTATAAAGTAGATCCCAGACTGGGAGGCAATGAATCGTACAGACAACTCATAGATGCCGCGCATGCAAGAGGACTGAAAGTTATTCAGGATGCAGTATATAACCACGTTGGATCATTTCACCATACCATAACAGATATGCCCATGAAAGACTGGGTCCACCAATGGGATGAATACACCAATACCAGCTACAAAGACCAGACATTATTTGATCCTTACGCTTCGCAAAAAGATAGAAAAGTAATGTCAGACGGATGGTTTGTTCCTCAGATGCCTGATCTTAATCAAAACAATCCGTTCGTTGCGAATTTCCTTATACAGCATGCATTGTGGTCGGTAGAAGAATTCGGAATAGACGGCTGGAGAATAGACACCTATGCATACAACGATCTTGAATTCATGAACAGATGTAATAAAGCGTTGACCGATGAATATCCCAAGATTACTCTATTTGGAGAAACATGGGTACAAGGCGTTCCGAATCAAAGCTATTTCTGCGAAAACAATTACAATATCCCATACAAAAGCAATCTTCAGGGTGTAACTGATTTTCAAGCTTTATGGGGCATCACAGATGCCATGACAAAAGATTTCGGATGGAATGACGGCGTGAACAAACTATACACTACGCTGGCACAAGACTTCGTATATAAAAATCCCACACGCAATGTCATATTCCTGGATAACCACGACATATCCCGTTTCTATTCTGTAATTGGAGAGGACGTAAATAAGTATCTCACTTCGTTATCATGGCTGATGACATGCAGAGGTATACCTCATTTGTACTACAGTGCCGAATTTGCCACCCCTGGAGTAACCAGTCCCAATGACGGCTATGTTCGATTGGATTTCCCCGGCGGTTGGAAAAACGATATTGTTAATAAATTCAACGCATCAGGCAGATCAGAAAAAGATAAAAAAATATTCGATCATTTATCAACACTTGCGAACTACAGAAAAACATCCAGTGCATTGACTAATGGAAAATTCATGCAGTACCTTCCTGAAGATGGCTTGTATGTGTATTTCAGATATGACAATAAGCAAACGGTGATGGTTGTGCTAAACACCTCCAAATCGGAAAAAACAGTCAACATTAATAAATTTTCTGAAAGAACAAAAGGATTCAGTAAATATTTTGATATCTCAAAAAATACAAGCGGCGATTTGAAAGACTTTACAGTCGGATCATTTCAGTCTGTGGTGTATGAGTTGAGGAGATGATGTGATGATGTGACGATGAGAATTACCATATATAAGTAACAAATATCCATTAACTCGTCCCTTAGGGACGATATTTAAGTAAGTCATGAAACTAAAACTACTTCTCTCAGCTGCCTGTATCATGGCACTGCATTGTGTGAATGCACAAAAGCTCGCTAAACGTAGCTCCCACTCCTCATGGAGCAAGCAAAGCAATGTGTATGAGGTCAATCTGCGTCAATACTCCCCATCGGGATCTATTAAAGAGTTTCAAAAGCATTTACCCAGATTAAAAAAGATGGGTGTAGAAATATTATGGTTTATGCCCATAACACCTATTGGTGTGGAAGGAAGAAAAATGACTGCCGATGAATTGGGAAGTTACTATGCCGTAAAAAATTATCAGGCCATCAATCCCGAACACGGCACTTTAGATGATTTTAAAAAAATGGTAAAAAAGGCTCACAAAATGGGATTCAAAGTGATTACCGACTGGGTAGCCAACCACTCGGCGCTTGATAATCACTGGGTAAAACAACATCCAAACTTTTATGTAAAAGACAGTACAGGAAAATTCATTTCACCATTCGATTGGAGCGATGTATATAAATTGAATTATAAAGACCGTGAGTTAAGAGACAGCATGATTCAGTCAATGAGATTCTGGATCAAAGAAGCTGAGATAGATGGATTTCGCTGCGATGTAGCAGAAGAAGTGCCTGCCGATTTCTGGAAAGAATGTATTGACAGTCTGAAAAAAATAAAAGATGTATACATGCTGGCAGAAGGGAATAAAGCCTGGTTGCACGAAGCCGGTTTTGATCAAACCTATGCATGGGATATGATGCATACAATGACCGATCTATACGCAAAAAAAATATCTCTTAAAAAATTTGATTCTCTTTTAAATGCAAGCATAGCTTCTTTCCCGAAAAATGCATACCGCCTTTATTTTACCGCGAATCATGATGAGAACAGCTGGAATGGTACTGAGTTCGAAAAATATGGTGACGCCTACAAAACTTTTGCTGTTTTTACACAAACCATCTACCAGAGTGTTCCCCTTATATACAGCGGGCAGGAAGAGCCCAATAAAAAAAGATTGAAGTTTTTTGTAAAAGATCCAATACAATGGGGCAAATATGCCAATGCGGATTTCTATACAACATTATTGACTCTCAGAAAATCAAACCCTGCTCTTTCGGCAGATGCCGCATATAAAAAATTGTCAACCTCAAATGAAAAATCTATTTTTTCATTTATCAGAGAAAAAGACGGACACAAGGTGGCTGTAATAATAAATTTTTCAGATAAAGAACAAAAATGCACAATAAACGATAAAAAAATTACAGGTAATCCATATAATGTTTTTCTATACACAAATGAAAATGTGGATACAAAGCATCAATTTGTCATAGAGCCCTGGGGATTTATTATCTATGACTATAAATGATTTGTTTTATAGACATTCATTTCAACCCTTATGGATTGAGATTCAATGATGCCACTTTACTCTCTGCTTGCTAACCAAAATTTGCCATTGCTAAATGTCTCATCATAAACATCGTTTCATTCAGATTGCAGATTATCCGGTTTATGATGGAGATGATTTAGGCTGCAAATACAGTCCTTCACTCACATCATTCCGTTTGTGGGCACCCTCTGCTCAACACGCGGAATTGTTATTATATCACAACGGTGAAACAGATTATCCATTTAAGATCGTACAAATGGGTAAAGACATTGATGGCACATGGATATCAAGACTTAAAGGGGATTGGAAGGGAACTTTTTACACTTTCAAAGTAAGCATAGATTATCAATGGAGCCATGAGGTACTAGACCCCTATACAATCGCATGCGGCGTTAATGGGAAACGGGGAATAATTATTGATTTGAAAGATACCCATCCGGTTGACTGGGACAAAGACCAATCTCCTCCATTCAGTAAAGACAACAATCCTCTGGATGCGATTATTTATGAGCTGCATGTAAGAGATGCAACCATCGATAAAGATTCCGGAGTCGTTCACAAAGGGAAATTTATTGGACTCGCCGAAACCGGCACAATAAATAAAGAAGGGCATACTACAGGAATGGATCATATCAAGTCTCTAGGTGTTACACATGTTCATCTTTTACCGATTTTCGATTTCAATACTGTGGATGAACATCCGCATCTTAAAACGCAATATAACTGGGGTTACGACCCAATGCATTATAATATTCCGGAAGGTTCATACAGCACCAACCCATTTGATGGGATAACCAGAATAAAGGATCTGAAAAAACTAATCCAGTCTTTTCATCAAAATGGATTGCGAGTCGTAATGGATGTCGTATACAATCATACCGTTTTTGCTGAAAAATCCAATTTTCACCAACTCGTTCCGGGATATTATTACCGTCATCACAACAATGGAGAATTTTCAGACGCATCCTCCTGTGGAAATGAAACGGCAAGTGAAAGGCCTATGATGAGAAAATTCATGATAGACAGTCTCGTTTACTGGCTTAGCGAATTTCATATAGATGGATTTAGATTTGACTTGATGGGTATACACGATATCGAGACGATGAATTTGATTGCGGCTAAACTACGTGAGCTAAAACCGGATGTATTGTTGTATGGAGAAGGCTGGGCAGGCGGCAGCTCACCTCTCCCTGAATTCTTAAGAGCGATAAAAAATAATGTGAGCAAACTGGATAATATTGCAGTCTTCAATGATGAAACCAGGGACGCTATAAAAGGCGGAGTATTTGATTCCGGGGAAAAGGGATTTATAAGCGGAAATGCGCATAAAACAATGCTTATTAAATCGGGCATTGTAGCTTCATGTCAACATCATCAAGTTCATCACATGCACTTCGCAACGCGACCATCTCAGGTTATTACCTATTGCGAATGCCACGACAACTATACGCTTTGGGACAAACTAAGTTTATGCAATCCTGATGCCGAAGAAAAAAACCGTGAGCAGATGCATTTACTTGCTTTGGCAATTTTATTGACCTCGCAAGGAATTCCTTTTTTGCATGCCGGGACCGAATTCTTCCGAAGTAAAAATTTCACAGAAAACTCTTACAAATCACCCGACAGCATCAATGCAATACAATGGAGTAAAAAATCGCTCCATTGGGATGCTGTAGCTCAGGTACAAGAACTCATAGAAATCAGAAAAAAACATCCGGCATTCAGATTAAGAACCGCAGAAGACATTCAGAATTGCATCGCATTTGATGAAGATGCCCCTGAAGGCACGATCGTATAC
>VERM01000066.1 GCA_018882645.1 Ferruginibacter sp. | reverse complement strand
GTCCCGGTTCGGGCGGATTGGAGCGCCCTCCTGAAGTCCCTGTGGATGGTGGCTTGACGGCAGTACTGGCAGTTGGAGTTGGCTACGGAGCGAAGAAACTGCGCGATTATAGGAAGAAGAGAAGAATGTTATCCGAAGAGGAATAAAAACCTTTACAGTGCTTTACGATTTTCGAGGGGTAAATTATAAGAGTCTGTCTCAAAAGGACAGCCTCTTTTTTATTCGGATACCTGATGTAGAGAGGTTGTGATTTATTCAAATCTATGGTGCCTCATTTATTATTGAGACAGCCCTTTTTAAATGAGAAACCCCAAAAACTCAAATTCTTTCGATTGTTATTGCATCAAAACAAAAACCTTATTTCTCAATATGTTTATAGTTTTTACTGTCTTATTTTCCGTTTTATATTCAATGGATTGTCCTTTATGATAAAGAACAAAGTGCCAGTCATCGCTGTTAAACAACGATTTCGTATTATCTAAAGGTATTTTTGTAGTAAACCTGGATAAAAACCCGTTTCTGGTTTTTTCATTAAATAACAGCTCTACTTTATCATTTTTAATATTGGTCATTTTATTGGATAGTCGAAAGCTGTCTATTTGTTTATAGATATTTAAACTTTGAATGCTTAAATTAATGATTGCAGAATCTCTGATTTCATTTTTGTATCTGAAAGTAATATCAACAAGCAGATTTTCATTGGAGATTGCATTTTTAAATAATAGAGGTTTAATAAAATACTGGGTTCCTTCTGCGCCAACATAAAACGTTTCAAAATACTTCTTTCCCGATTTTGTTGTGGATGGTTTTACAGATAAGCAGCTATAAAAAAAAATGGAAAGGAGAACAACAAAAGACAACTTGGTTCTCAAGAGAAGATTAAATTTTAAATACACAAAACAAAAATACTGAAATAAAAAAAAGAATATCTTTTTCATTTAAGAGAGATTGAAAAACGTCAAGGGGGATCGCCCCCTTGACGTAAAGGAGGCTATTCGCCGGTTACGATAGTTTCGAAAGTATTGATTAGGCCGAGAACATTGGTTTGTTTAATGTCAACGGTTGAAATTTTTGTGATACCTCCATTTTTAGCTGCAGTTCTGATGCTTGCATCTGCATCAAAAAACAAAACACCTAGATAACCAGTTGCTCTAGCTGTTCCAACTTTGTTGCCAACAGCATTACTTGTAGCATTTACAGGCAAAGTTAATGCACAGCTTGACGCCATTGCAATTACAACAAGAGCCGCAAAAATTGTTCTGAAATTTTTTAACATGTGATTTGGTTTAAATTTTTCCTACTCATATGGCTTTTCGGATTTGCCCCGTTTATTATAGTGATTTCTGGTCTTCACTTTTGTAAAGATTTTTCAAGTGCGTGGTCGGCTCTATATAATTTTGTCTGCCTATTTTTTTAATTATGCGATAAAAGTATTATATTTTTTGATTTTATTTTGTGTTTTTTTAAAATATTTTCTTGAAAAATACGAAGTTTACTATCGCCGGATGTAACGTATAATGACAGCCATTACAACAATCAAATTATTGAAAACAATATAAAGTATTATTCAGGCAAAGCACTATGGTATTTGTTGCAGTAGATGCCGATGGCCGAAAGCGTTTATTAATAAAGACAAAAAAGAATTAATCTTAAAATTTATATCGTTATTTTAGATTAATTTTATTCGAAATAGACTGAGGCGTAATGGACTTAACCATATATTTTGAAGAAGCAGCGCAAGTTTCCGTAGCATTTGTAATTGGTGCAATTCTTGGTCTGGAAAGAGAATTTAGAAGCAAACCCGCGGGATTCAGAACCATGATCCTTATATCTGTTGGATCTTGCCTGTATACCATACTTTCTAAAGAAATTGTCGGAGGAGGAAGCACTGACCGGATAGCGAGCAATATCGTAACCGGAATCGGTTTTATAGGTGCCGGTGTAATTTTTAAAGAAGGCATTTCTGTAAATGGTCTTACTACAGCCGCTTTGATTTGGATAACAGCGGCATTGGGAATGGCAATAGGTTATCACAATTATCCTATTGCAATTGTTGTAACCTCTATTGTAGTAATTGCACTTTTTGTGCTTGAACCCGTTCAGCGTTTTATCAACCGATTTCATAAGGTAAAGGATTACCGAATAAGAACAGTACTTCTTGGAAATCAACTCAAACATGAACTGGAAAACTTTTTCCATACCCATGGGCTGACATATCGCTGTATGAAAATGCATAAAGAAAATAATGATGCTGTTTATTTATATCGCATCAGTTCTCCTGATAGAAACTATGATCTGGTCAACCAGTTTTTACTGGCACATCCCGATGTTAAAAGTTTTGATGTATAATTGTTCCTCCCATTGCTAAAAGGAATACACCATATTGCTGTTATCTGTTCCAACTATGAAGCATCGAAGCGGTTTTATACGGATATACTTGGTTTGAAAGTTGTAAGGGAGACCTATAGGGAGGCCAGAAAATCTTACAAACTGGATCTTTCTCTGAACGGAAAATATGTGATTGAATTGTTTTCATTTCCTTCACCACCATCAAGACCTTCACAGCCTGAAGCTGTCGGTCTGCGTCATCTGGCATTTGAGGTAGATAATCTCGAGCATATGATTCAATACCTGGAACAAAAAAATGTATCTGTTGAGCCGGTAAGAACCGATGAACTCACTCAAAAGAGATTTACATTCATAGCTGATCCTGATGATTTACCTATTGAGTTTTATGAAAAATAAATAGGGATTGGCTTTTAACACAATCCCTATCTATTTTTGACCAGCTCTTTGAGCACAATTTTTTTCAGACTATAACTTTATCAACCGGGTATTATATACTTTCGTTCTATATGAAATTTGAATAAAATATATCCCCTGTTCTTTACCCGTCAGCGTAGTGCTGATGGTTTTCTGAATTGCATTGAGATGATTTCTTAAACGCAAAACCGTTCTTCCGGAAGCATCTGTTACTACACAATCCAATTGTTCATTTCCTTTAATTTCCGGAATATTAAATCTGACCTCTCCTTTTGTAGGATTGGGATAAATGGAAGTAGTTAAGTTAAGTTTATCATCCGATATCTTTTCGGTTGCAAGGGGGCGAAAAGTAAATCTATTATCATTATACATGTGGCTATATCTAAGCGAATCATTTCACCACGCACAATTCTTCCCATCTTGTGGTAAATCTGTTGCTGCGCATTTCCTGACGCATCTTCCAGTTTTTAGAAGTGCCATTGGCTGCAAATTTCAGGATATCATGTTGCATGCTGAAGTTAATGTTGTCGATAGTCTGCATAAGTTTTTGCACATTTATATTTTCAGGAGGAGAAAACAAATTGAACTGTATGTTATTTGCCGGAATGATACGGCTTAAAACCACGCCGGCCTTAATATACTTGCAGCCCTCTCTGTACAATGAAGCAGTCATTTCGGCCGCATGATGAATGAGCACATTGGTAAGTGCGGTTGCCACAGGCAGTCTGGTGTACGCAGAACGCACATACGGGTTATATTGCAATCCGTTGTTATTGCTCACCACAACAAAAACACTCATCTCCATCGCCGCTCCGTTTTGACGACGCAATTTTTCTGCGGCTCTTGCCGTATAGGTAGTTACTGCTTCTTTCAGCTCTCTTAATGCATATACCGGCTTTCCAAACATACGGGTAGTAGCAATCATTTTTTTTGTGATTCGCGGGTCTTTCATTTCAATACAGGGTATTCCTCTCAGCTCTTTTATAAGCCGAACACCCACTACACCACCAAGATTCTTTCGAGCCCATTCTTCATTCATATTCCTGAGATCCCATGCCGTATTGATGTTAAACAGCCTGAGCTTTCCCGCTCCGGCACTGCCTACTCCCCAGATATCTTCTACCGGAGTTCTGAGCAAAGCATCCATCTGCTGTTCGGGAGTTTGTAAAAGCATCACGCCATTCGTTCCTGTCTTATCTTTTTTTGCCAGCTTATTGGCGAGCTTTGACAGCACCTTAGAAGGTGCTACTCCTATTGAAACCGGTATGCCGGTCCACTGCTCGGTGGTATGCTTTAGAAAAAGCGCATACTCGTAAAGTTTAGCAGGCTCTATTCCATCCAAATCAAGAAAAGATTCATCGACAGAATATACTTCCACCTGCGGTGCAAGCATACGGAGCGCTTCCATTACACGCCGACTCATATCACCATACAGATGATAGTTGCTGGAAAATACAGCCACATTATTTTGTTCAATTTCTTTTTTGTGCTGAAAATAAGGCCCGGCCATTTGTATGCCAAGTGCCTTTGCCTCGTCTGTACGCGATACAATACAACCGTCGTTATTACTCAATACCACAACGGGCTTGCCGTGCAGAGACGGCTTGAACAGCCGCTCACAAGCGGCATAAAAACTGTTGCAGTCTACGATGGCTTTCAAGAGAATAACTAATGTAAAATGTAGAATATAAAATGTAAAATATCAATTATTGAAATTCGCGGAGTCTTATTTTTTCTGTTTTATATTTTACATTCGATGTTCAACATTTTTTATTA
Source organism: Ferruginibacter sp. (assembly GCA_018882645.1). Classification (GTDB taxonomy): domain Bacteria; phylum Bacteroidota; class Bacteroidia; order Chitinophagales; family Chitinophagaceae; genus Ferruginibacter. Next base: position 2,951 of record VERM01000066.1, on the reverse strand, counting down.
CATACGTCACAACTCCCCAAATCGAAAAGTCGGCATATTCGCTGATTTCTATGGGTGACAGCTTTGGTGTTTCAGGAATCAGCCGGATGCGATGGAATGATTTTTCCAGCCGACGTATCAGCATCTCTCCGTTGAGTACCGCAATAATGATCTTACCGCTTTGCGGTTGAATGCTTCTGTCTACAATCACAATATCACCATCATGAATGCAGGCTCCCGACATATTGTTACCACTCACCCGCATAAAAAATGTTGCCGGCTTGTTTTTAATCAACCGCTCATTGAGATCGATGCCTCGCTCCATGTAATCATCGGTGGCCGCCCCAAATCCGGTCGCATCTGCATTGGGGACGTCCTGCTGCTTAAACTGTTTACTGCCTTTATATCCGGCAGAAAGAAAATTTTCTATTTCCATACACAATCTTTTTACTAATTTACTTAGTAAATATAGGCTAATTAATTTAGTAAAAAAATGTTTGTTTAAAAAAGGAGGATATTTTTGCGACACCGGTCGGAGACCGGCGTCAGAGCACGCAATTGTCGTAAATAAAAAAACCCGAAGTGATTCGGGGTTCTTTATATGGCTTCAATACAAGATTTATTTTATTCGGCTGCAGGATATGGAAGCCACCGGCTTTTTATGATATTGGATAATAAGATTTTCACAGGATACTCAGATGGTTGTAGGATATTGGATAACCGATGTAAAAATACAAACCCAATGATTGTCTGCATAATATTTGGTGAATGAAGTTATAAAATCAAGTAATTCATCAGCCAATTACTAAGTGACTATACGTAAGAGGCCGTAAAAATTGGCTATTTTTACAAATATTATATGTCTACAATGCAGCAAATAACAGAAGAAATAAGGGTCTTATTCAAGTCCTACAGCAATATTCCTGTGAAACAAATAGATCGGATGCCTCAAAGCGGCAGCGACCGTATTTATTTCAGAATCGTTTGTGAAGACAACACTCATTTCATTGCCACATACAATATCAATATAAAAGAAAACAAGACATTCATCTATTTCAGCCGGCACTTCAAAAGCATCGGCGCACCCGTTCCTGAAATATATGTCGTAAATGAAACAGGCAACATTTATATACAAGAAGATTTTGGAGACCGTTCGCTGCTGAATGAACTGGAAAAATTCGGACAGACAGAAGCGATATTTGAATTGTATAAAAAAAGCCTGAAGGCGCTGGCAAATCTTCAAATCAAAGGAGAAAAAGAATTGGACTACAATGAATGCATCACCAGTAAAGAGTTTGGTCAGCAGGCCATCATGAGTGATTTGCTATATTTCAAATATTATTTTCTCGATACTTTAAAAATTCCTTACGACAAAGAGAAATTGCTCAACGATCTGGAAGCGCTCAGCAATTATCTGTCGCATGTAGATCATAAACATTTTATGTTCCGAGATTTTCAGAGCAGGAACATCATGGTGAAAGACAATAATATTCATTTTATCGATTATCAGGGGGGAATGAAAGGAGCCCTGCAATACGATGTGGCTTCATTGCTGTGGCAGGCTAAGGCTGAACTGAGCGATGAATGGAAAAATAAATTGCTGGACCATTATATGGATTGTGTAGATGAACTGGTTGAGAAGCCATTGAACAGAAATCATTTTACCAATCAATACAATGGATATGTGCTCATCAGATTATTGCAAGTGTTGGGAGCCTATGGCTTCCGTGGGTTGTTTGAACGCAAGGCTCATTTTCTGACGAGCATACCGCTGGCATTGCGGAACCTGAAATGGTTTTTGAACAATAAATACGTAGGCATCAGCGTACCCGAATTTGAAAGACTGTTATCACTGATTATTGCCGATGAAACGATGCAGCAATTTGAAACAATAAAAGCAACGGAAGAGACCCAGCTGCGTATCAAAATCAACAGCTTCTCTTATTTAAAGAATGGTTATCCGAAAGACGAAACAAAAAATGGAGGAGGTTTTGTTTTTGATTGCAGAGGAATTTTAAATCCGGGCAGAGTGGAGGAGTATAAAAAACAAAGCGGACAAGATAAACCGGTGAAAGATTATCTCGAGCAGCAAACCAAAATGCCCAAATTTCTGAACAGTATTTTTGACATTGTAGACATTACGGTGGAAGATTACATCAAGCGCGGCTTCGAGAGCCTTGAAATCAATTTTGGCTGCACCGGCGGCCAGCACCGGAGTGTGTACGCTGCTGAATCACTGGCGCGACATCTCAGAAATAAATTTTCCGTCAAAACAGTGGTAAATCATTTGAATAAGGAGAACTGGGTAAAATAATAAAATGCCCGATATTTGCTAAATATAAAATGTCTTCATCGAGTTTCTCCCGAATGCTTAAAAAACAAAAATAAGTGGTAAGGTCCACTCAAGTACAGTTGATTGTCTGGAAAGAATTGGTTTAGAGAGAATTGACACGATATAATGGGTTGTTTTTCTGCCATTTGTTCGAGAAAAAACCGTTGATTCTTTAAAAAAGTTCTCATTATCTTTGTACTGTCTTCGGACACGCCCCGCTATAGTCTCTGTATTATAGCTCTGCCTCCCTTGGAGGCTTTTTTTTTCTAACAAAATGAATAGAGTAATATTTTATTTTGACGGATTTAATTTTTTTAATGGCCTAAAAGAAAGGGCCATGGAGCTTCCTGTTTGGAAAAATTATTATTGGATAGATTTTATAAAACTGTGTGAACAATTTATACAAGACGGACAGTTAATATCAGTAAAGTATTTTACTGCCCCCCCTTCAAATGATGGTCAGAGAAGCAGACAATCGGCATTATTTTCAGCAAATAAACTATTATACCCTAATACATTTTCCCAAATAAATGGAAATTATCAAAACAAGACTATTGAATGTAAAAAATGTAGAAAAAAATTTGAATATCCTGAGGAAAAAAGGACTGATGTAAACATTGCTATTAGCATGATGCTTGAT
>VERM01000417.1 GCA_018882645.1 Ferruginibacter sp. | reverse complement strand
TGCAGGGTATGGCTACTACCGGACCAAAGACTACGTCACCTCCACGGATATTTTCAATCAGTATATCCAGAAATTTCCGGAGGACATCTTTGGTCACTATATGGTAGCAAAAATTAACGCAGCCATCGATTCAACCGGTTCGCAAGGCCTTGCGGTTCCTCATTTTCAAAAGGCGATTGAAATTGGAGAAAAAAATCCGGAAAAAGAGAAGAGCAGATTGCTGGAAGCGTATAAATATTTTATCGAATATTACTATAATGTCAAGAAAGATCAGGCAACAGCCATATTGTATGCGGATAAAGCGATTTTGCTTGATCCTAATGATGCACAGCTGAAAGCAAACAGAGAAATCATTCAGAAAAATGACCCCAAATCTGCAGGGAAGAAACCCGTTTCAGGTAAGAAGCCTATTAAAGGGAAAGATTGAGGATCAGTTTTCATATGGTTACAAGAATTTTTATTTTACCCCGATGTCTAAACCATCGGGTTTTTTATTTGTTTTAATTCTTGTAATACATTGTATATTAACAAGGCTGCCTTATTTTTGCAACCGATTAGGCGTTTCAAACAATATTCTGATAGAATCGCTGGTCGAAAATCAAGATCTGATAGCTGAAAAACATTTATATATTAAATGACATCTTTTTTCTTACTTCAAGCCAATGTCAACAGTTCGGAAAATTACATTCCTATTGTTCTGCAATTGATATTCGCATTGGGACTAGTTTTTCTGATTATCTTCGGATCCGACTGGCTCGGTCCAAAAAGAAAGACTTCTGATAAGCTGCAGAATTTCGAGAGCGGGGTTGAAATCAAGGGTAATGCCCGTCAGCCCATGGCCATTAAATATTTTCTCATTGCCATATTGTTTGTTCTTTTTGATGTGGAGGTAATCTTTTTCTATCCTTATGCGGTTAATTTCCGTGAGTTGGGATGGGAGGGCTTCATTGCTGTAGTTTTATTTGTGGGTCTGTTTCTGGCTGGATTCACCTACATTTTCAAGAAGGGCGCTATGAAATGGGAAGACTAACAATTGTTTGGTGTTTGGGGTTTGGAGTTCAGTGATGCATGTATTTTTAAAAATCAACCCTAAACATTTAAACTCCTAAACCTTTAAACTTTAAAAGATGTCTCGTCCGGTACAATACAACAATACGATTAAGTTCGAAGGCATACCCGAAGGTTATATGGGTGAAGGTTTTATGGCAACCCGTTTTGAGAAAGTTGTGACTCTGGCCAGAAAAAATTCAATATGGCCATTGCCGTTTGCTACGAGTTGCTGCGGTATAGAATTCATGGCTACCATGGCCAGTCATTATGATCTTGCTCGTTTCGGTTCTGAGCGTGTGGGATTTTCGCCTCGTCAGTGTGATTTACTCATGGTGATGGGAACAATCGCTAAAAAAATGGGACCGGTGTTAAAGCAGGTATATCTTCAGATGGCGGAGCCGCGCTGGGTCATTGCTGTGGGTGCCTGTGCCAGCAGTGGTGGGATATTCGATACCTATTCTGTATTGCAGGGTATCGATCAGATTATTCCGGTAGATGTGTATGTGCCGGGTTGTCCTCCAAGACCCGAGGCGATATTAGATGGATTCATGAAAGTACAGGAGTTGGTACATTCCGAAGGATTGAGGAGAAGAAACAGTGATCAGTATAAAGAATTGTTGGGGAGTTATGGGATACAATAGCCCACGGTTTTAACCGTGGGATAGGTTTTAACCATGGGATGATAGGTTT
>VERM01000416.1 GCA_018882645.1 Ferruginibacter sp. | reverse complement strand
GATATGAGGAAACAATTCATTTACTGATGGCGCAAGTTCGTACTTTAAAGGAACGCTTAATTTGCTTTCATCAATGTGCAATTTCAATAAATCTGTTTGTCCTTTATAATACCTTTCCAGAACACCCGCAACCTGATTATTCGTGCTGGCATGAATGAATCCTTCTGTAAGAAGGGATTCAGCCTCATAGTATCCCTTCTCCAAAGAATTATCCCAGTTTTTTCGGCTGGTAATGTGGTAAATCATTTGTCTAATATTTGTGCTAAGGATAAAAGTTCATTCATTTTATACTGATTGTTTTCATTATCAAAACACTTACTCAACTCCGTAAGTAATTGCTGAATGATACGTTTGTTGCTGAGGGGCCTGAAATATGATGCGGTGGGAGGGACTGATATTCGTTTGAAATAATTTTCGATGTCTTTGTGTGAATACATCTGACCATTTATGGGGTCTATGTAAAAAAGTATTTTTTCGGAACTGTGTCCGGAAGGATTCAGCACTTCGTATTGTTCATCAAAAAATCCAAGTATATACTGTCGAGGTATATGAATGGCTTTGACAGGTATATCCAGCAAATAGCAAAGGCACTGATAAAGAATACCATTGCTGATGGCATTTCCCTTTTTGCTTTCAAGTGTTTTATTGATTAAAAAATATTCGGGGTTGTCATATCCGATTTCAACGCCGGTGTGTTTGAAATAATTGAAAAAGATGCTGTTGAAAACATTTATTTTCTCAATGGGAGTGAGGTAGTTGTTTAACTCCAGCCATATGTTTCTCCTTATTTTTTCTATCAATTGCCTGACTTGAGCAGGCTGCATATCGGGATAATGATATTTTGATATGATGATGGATCCATTAAGCAAGTCAGCCTGATCGTTTGCCCATTCCGTAAATTCCTGGGTAAGATCTCTGAAATGCAATCGGTGAATCAATAACTCTATTCGCTCTTGTATTTCTTCGTTGCGCACATGCTCCCAGTAGTTTTCCAGATTGGGAATAATGCCTTTGCCGAATGAAATGATTTTTTCACTAACGGTATTGTATACATCCTCATCAGGATCATCTATCAATTTGAAGAGCGCTTCTATTTCTTTGTTTTCAGTCAATGTGAATTCGATTTGAATTCAATTTCGGAAAGAAGCGACGGATATTGTAGGTTTAATTTTCCACAAGCGTGACTAACTTTAATTCATTGTTAACTCAAGTGAATATTATTTCTTTTTGCTTGATTTTTTTGTTGTTGTTTTTTTTGTTATAGTTTTTTTAGTAGCAGCTTTCTTTTTGACTGTTTTTTTATTAAATGCTTTGGGTTCCTGTTCTACAATCATCTTTTTGATAGCATCCAGCTCAATCACAGCAAGTTCTTCGCCGGTATATTTTCTATTGGCGCCCTTCCCGGTTATTTTCAGCATTTTTTTTCCGAAACGGATGAATGGTCCCCATCTTCCATTTTCGATGGCAATTTTTTCTTCAGGCCATTGCTGTATGAAACGGTTGGATTCTTTTTCAATTTTTTTGGCAATCAGTTCATTACAGTCTTGTTGTGAAAGATTGTCAAAATCATATGCTCTTGGTATGTTGACGAAAAGATTGTTCCATTTGATAAACGGACCGAATCTTCCCTTCCCTTTGGTGATGGGTTTTTCATCATAAAATCCAATAGGAGCGTCTTCAATCTGTTTGGCAGTAATGATTTCCACTGCTCTTTTCAGATCAACATCCGTGGGTTCTTCAC
>VERM01000415.1 GCA_018882645.1 Ferruginibacter sp. | reverse complement strand
CACCTCATGGTAAGGCTCAGCAGCCGGAGCGAAATAGTATGGGCTCGCATAAGACTGCTCATGATAATCACAATGGATGGAAGGCATCCATTCGTTATATTTAGATACACGTTGTTGCGTTTCTATTTGTGTTTGCCACGCCCAATCTCTGTTTAGGTCAAAATTATAATGATTGGTTCTACCACCAGGCCATGGTTCATCATGTTCACGGGATAAAATATTGGCTACCGGAGCTGATCCGACAACCTGATTATACCAGTTTACATAACGATCTCTTCCATCGGGATTGAGACATGGATCAATAATGACGACGCTATTCTTTAACCAAATTTTTATTTCAGCATTGTTTCCGGATACCAATTCGTAAAGTGTCTTCATAGAAACTTCAGATGAACTTGCTTCATTTCCGTGGACATTGTAGCTTAACCATATAACTGCAGGCATATCGACTTCTCCCGGCTTATCTTTTAGAAGACCTGCCAAACGGAGATTGTTTTTTCTGATATCATCAATCCGGCTGATATTTTCAGGAGAAGATACAATCGCAATCATCAAATCTCTCCCCTCATTCGTATAACCATAATTTTCCAGTTTCACTTTAGCCGGGACAGATGCGTAAATCTCTTTGAAATAAGATACAATTTTATGATGGTAAGTAAATTTTTCCCCTAAAGTATATCCTAAAAACTGATCGGGAGTTTTGACATTTTGAGCATTCAAATGCACTGAAATAAAAAAACAATATAACAAGAACAGGTGCCTCATAGATTTAAAATTTATTCCCATAAAAGTATTAAAACTATCCGTATTTGATTGAAAAAGAAAAAAATCATTTGGATATATGATAAAAGATAGTCAAAATTCAACCTAAATCAACAATAGCTTTGGATAAAAGGAAGTAATGATTAATTTTACAATATATAAATTTACCTGAAGAAATTCACTAAAATATCATCCCGGGTACTCATCATTCTGATACTGCTTTTATCGCTTGTATATGGCTTGTTGCAAATACCTGCCATACAAACAAAAATTGCTCAAAAACTGGCAAAAGATCTCTCTGAAAAATTACATGCGAAAGTCAGCATTGAAAAAGTGAAATTTCATTTTTTTGATGAATTGGAACTCAATAATCTTCTGATTGAAGATCAACAAAAAGACACTCTTTTGTTTACAGGAAGTGCGAATGTCGTTCTCAATGATTGGTTCTTTTTGAAAAATGAATTGATTTTAAAAAATATAACGTTTAAAAATATCACACTTCATCTCAATAGACAAAATGAAAAATGGAATTATCAATTCCTGATTGATTATTTTAAAGACGATTCAGGCAAGAAGAAAAAAAAGGGCTGGATTGTAGATTGCAAAAAAATCAATTTATACGATGTACATGTCAAGCAAATTGATGGATGGATTGGTGAGGACTTTGTCTTTCACTCAAAAAAGACAGAAATTAAGATTGATAAACTGGACTTAAAAAACAATCGATTCAAATTAGGTTCGGCATTTTTGGAAGATACATATTTCTCCCAATACAGCTATAACGGCAACAGACCTGCCGGCTTCAGAAAAAAAGAAAATAAGAATGATTCAAGTCTAAATGAAAAATCCTGGGCTATCGAATTGGATTCTTTAAATATCAAAAAAGGATTTTTTACTTATGACAGAGACGTATCATATACAAGACAAGCAGATAGATTTGATGAAAACCACATCTTACTAAAACAAATCAGCCTTAGCGG
>VERM01000414.1 GCA_018882645.1 Ferruginibacter sp. | reverse complement strand
ATCCACGACAATGCTGAAACCAGCATTCCGTATGGCATCCACATCAACAAATTTGTGATTAACTACAGCATCTATATGTTGATTGAGCATGTCATTATTGAGTGAAACTGCTCCGAGCTTATCAACCTCAACATAAGTGAAAGATTCGTTTTCCGCAAGTTCAAGAATATATTTTCCTTCCTCTCCGCTGATAAACTCTCCCTTATTGTTCAATAGCTTGAGTGCATTCCATTCTTTCGGATTGTGGCTTGCCGTCAGAATAATTCCACCATCTGCATTGAGCGATGTAACAGCTATTTCTACCGTGGGTGTGGTACTGAGGTCGAGGTCAATCACATCAATTCCGAGTGAACTGAGTGTGGCATTTACAAGGGACTTCAAAATGGAACCACTAATTCTCCCATCTCTGCCCACAACAACTTTCTTGGTTGCTTTTGATGCATTCTCTTGGTCTGTATTTCCCAAAAGCCATTTACCATAGGCTGAAGTAAATTTGACAACGTCAACAGGCGTAAGATTTTCTCCTACTGAACCTCCGATGGTACCTCGAATTCCTGAAATGCTTTTAATCAATGACATCTTAACCTGATTTTTGGGTTGCAAAGATAACAAACTGTGATGAGTTTGAGGGGCAAGATGAAGGAAGATATTTGGGTTGATTGAATTAATGATGAAAGATGTGGGCAGGATAAAAATGAAATAATTTGCATATATTAAACCGTGGACTAAATAAAGTTCAGTTGACAAATCATCTGAAATAACGCGATTGTGATATATTGAATACTTACCAAAACAATTCAATATGCACATCCCTGAGCAATGGAAAATTTCTGTTGAAACAATCAATCATCAAAAGCGCATTGCTGTCCGTTTTGAAAAAAGAAGCGACTGGATCGCCATGATAAAGCAAATCACGGGGGCTCGTTGGGAGCCCAAAATAAAGGTCTGGCATATTGCGGATCATCCGGAACACAGAAAATTACTAGGAATATTACCTGCAGATAAAATTGCTGAAAATATTCATTCGGGTGTTGAAACAGATGCTTTGTTAAAAGAAAAGTTTATTCATTTGACCGGCTGGATGCGATCAAGGAGATACAGTGAGCAGACCATAGCCAGTTATATAGGAACGCTTTCTGTGTTTTTTAAATTTTATAAAGGCAAGAAGATTGATGAGATTAAAAATGATGATATTCTTCGGTTTAATCAGGAATATATAATATTGAAAAAATTATCGGCTTCTTATCAATCGCAGTTTATTAATGCGTTGAAGTTGTTTTATGCGTTGGAGATTAACAGGAAGATTGTGCCAGACAAATTGGTTCGTCCTAAGAAGCCACATACATTGCCAAAGGTGTTGGATACCGGCGAAGTGGCGGAGATCATTAATGCTGCGGAAAATCTTAAGCACAAGTGTATGCTGAGTTTGATATACAGCGGTGGATTGAGAAGGGGGGAGTTGTTAAATTTGTTGTTGACGGATATAGACAGTAAGCGCATGATGATTATAATTAGGGGTGGCAAGGGGATGAAAGACCGGTGGGTTCCATTGTCGCCGAATATTTTGGAGATGTTGAGAAATTATTACCTTCGTTTTAAACCAAATAAGTATATATTTGAAGGGCAATATGGCGGCAGGTATTCGGAGAGGAGTCTGGAGTTGGTATTAAAGAAATCAGTGAAAAAAGCCGGTATTAAGAGGAATATCAATCTGCACATGTTACGCCATAGTTACGCTACTCACC
>VERM01000413.1 GCA_018882645.1 Ferruginibacter sp. | reverse complement strand
GGGTAAAGTTTGCCCTCCATTTTGCGCCATCAATCCACTATAATAAAAACTTTTGAATCTACAAATATTCAGAGATTTACTGGATTTTTCCATTCTTGTTCCTCTTGTTACTGGAATATTCAGATATAACAAATTGAATCTTGCATTAAAATGGTTTTGCTGCTATTTATTCTTAGGAGCTGTTAATGAATTTTGTTCTTTTTTAATTCCTAAAACTCCCTTCATATCCAATATTCAAAACTATTTTTTTATAATATTTGAAAATTTTTTTTTATTAGCCACACTACAGAATTGGATGGATAGAGATAAAAAATCGAAATTCTTTATTCTGTTTTTAGTTACATCATGCATCATTTTTTCAATCTCTATAGAGATTTATTTGAAAGGAGTATCTGAATATAGATATGCATTTAATTTTATTATTTCTGATTTAATAGTTATAAAAATTGTTATATATGTTTTTGTGCAAACTATTACAATTAAGAATATTAGGCAAAAAGATAAACAAACAAGGTTGTTGATTTTAATACCGCTGTTGATTGTATTACTCAATTATGTTATTTCGGGATTAGCTATTTATTTTTTATATGAACCTAATAATATTGCATTTTATCAGAATTTATATTGGCTTGTGAGTATTACCAATGTATTTTCTTATACCTTTTATACCTTAGCATTTATATGGGCGCCTTTGAAGGAAAAATTCTTATAGCTTTCACAACTGCAGGTGCTTTCATACTATTTGTATCTGCCTATTTTTTTTATCATATTTTCAGACAGCACAGAAAATATAGAGAATTGGAGAAAGCAAAGCTGGATGCGGAGATTTATTCTTCTGAATTGGAGCGAAATAACATCGCCACAGAGTTGCATAATGACATTGCCCCACAATTGGCAAGTATAAAAATGCGCCTACATCTTATAGAGTCTAACAACCCAAATCAGATAGAAGAATGCAGTGAAGCTATTTCAAATTGCATTCAACAAATAAGAATGATTTCCAGAGATCTCGCACCTATCAGTCTTTATGAACTTGACTACCAAATTGCCATCAAACAATATCTTCACGATTTCAGGGTAGAGGAGCATCTGAGTGTTGAATTTATTGAATTAGATGATATTAACCTCACTCATGTACAGAATAATTATGTGTATCGTATACTTCAGGAGATTATTCACAATGCAGTTAAGCACTCTAAAGGCAAGCATTTGAAAATTGAGATTTCAAAGGAAAATGACTTTTTAGTTATCAGAACTGCAGATGATGGAATCGGGTTTAGTATGAATAAAATAAAAAGCACAAACAAACTCGGCTATGGCCTGTTAGGGATTCAAAGTAAAGTGGATTATCTAAATGGAACATTGGTATTAGACGAGAAAAATAAAACTGGCACCGTATATAACATACATGTTCCCTTGAAAACAAAATTCTAGGTAAATTGCAATATGCGAATTAAACCGGGAAAAAATACTGACAGTATTACTTCATTTTAAAAGACTCCAGAAACTTAGTAGTGAAATTTCCTTTTCTGAAATCTTCATTTTGCATCAACTGCAAGTGGAAAGGAATCGTAGTCTTTACCCCTTCAATCACATATTCACTCAGTGCCCTGTGCATGGTATTGATGGCCTCTTCACGTGTTTGAGCCACGGCAATTAATTTTGCAATCATGCTGTCATAGTATGGAGGAATGACATATCCTGCATACACATGACTGTCGACACGTACTCCGTGACCTCCCGGGG
>VERM01000412.1 GCA_018882645.1 Ferruginibacter sp. | reverse complement strand
GTTTCCTTATCCCAGTGGTGCAGGCCTTCATGTTGGTCACCCACTTGGATATATAGCCAGTGATATTTACAGCAGATACAAGAGACTAAAGGGATTTAATGTACTGCATCCTATGGGGTTCGATAGTTTTGGTTTGCCTGCCGAACAATATGCCATTGAAACAGGGCAACATCCTGCCGATACAACTGAAAAAAACATTCATACATTCAAAGCTCAACTGGATAAAATCGGTTTTTGTTATGATTGGAGCAGAGAAGTCAGAACCAGTATTCCCGATTACTACAAATGGACGCAATGGCTTTTTTTACAACTGTTCAACAGTTGGTACAATACTGCAAATCAAAAAGCGGAGTCCATCAAAACTTTGGAAAATATTTTTGAGACAACAGGTTCTGCCGGCCTGCAGGATTTTGCAGGAAATATTTTTACCGCAGATGATTGGAAATCATTTCCAAAAAAACAAAAGGAAGACATTCTCATGAGTTATCGCCTGGCTTTTTCTGCTTACGGCGAAGTGAATTGGTGTGAAGCTCTGGGTACCGTTTTAGCTAATGATGAGGTAGTTAATGGCGTGAGTGAGCGGGGTGGACACCCTGTTATAAAAAAGAAAATGCGTCAGTGGTATTTGCGTATTACTGCTTATGCGGATCGTTTGCTGGAAGGGTTGAACAGACTTGAATTCAGCGACTCTATGAAGGAAATGCAGCGCAACTGGATTGGAAGAAGCGAGGGGTGTGAGGTGGAGTTTTACCTCACCCCTAACCCCTCTCCCAAGGGAGAGGGGGAAAGAAGTACTATAAGTACTACAACTCCTCAACTATGGAAGCAGTTAAATGAGTTTGCAAAAGAGAATAGGAAACAGCACACCGAGGCAGAGGAAAAATTATGGCAAAAACTCAGAAATAATCAATTGGGTTCAAAAGTCAGAAGGCAGCATATTATAGAAGATTTCATCATTGATTTTGCATTTTTGAATGAGAAGCTGCTTGTAGAAATAGACGGCGACTATCATAATGATCCTAGACAGAAGGAATATGATGAAATGAGAGATGCTGTAATGACTGATTTGGGATATAAAGTTTTGAGATTTAAAAATCAAGAAGTTGAAAAGGATATTGATTATGTCCTGTCAAAAATTTCAATTGAGTTGAAGCGCAGATCACCCCTCTCCCTTGGGAGAGGGGCAGGGGGTGAGGTGAAAAATGAAGCTACTTCCACATATTCAGGGGGTGAGGTGAAAAATGAAGCTTCCTCCACTCGTTCCAGAGGTGAGGTGACTATCAAAGTTTATACTACCCGACCTGACACCATTTTTGGAGTTGATTTCCTTGTGCTGGCACCCGAGCATGAACTGGTACAATCTATCACTACAGAAGAACAACGGAAAAGCATAGACGAATATCTTACTTATGTTAAAAGCCGAAGTGATCGTGAGCGGATGGCAGAGGTGAAACAAATTACAGGATGTTTTACCGGAGCTTATGCCCTCAATCCATTTAACGGAAGCAAAATACCAGTATGGATCGCCGAATACGTATTGGCCGGCTATGGAACTGGTGCCATAATGGCTGTGCCTTGCGGTGATCAGAGAGATTATTTATTTGCAAAGCATTTCAATATTCCTATTACGAATATCATTGGCGGTCATTACAACGGACAAGAAGCCAATCCAACGAAAGAAGCAATTTTGGAAAATTCAGATTTTTTGAATGGTTTATTGATGAAGGATGCCATAAAGGTTGCGATTGAC
>VERM01000411.1 GCA_018882645.1 Ferruginibacter sp. | reverse complement strand
CGGTCATGATGATTGGTCCGGTCAATGCGGGGTTATATTCGGCAGTCAAAAACGGAGTCGTTTCACTCTGAAACGCAAGAACCGGCATCCGGAACGGTGCGGAAGAAGGTTTCCAGATATTATCAAAGTCAAATGTGGTGAATGCCGCTTTGCATGCAGGTATTCAAAAGATGGTTCATGTCAGTTCGGTTGCCGCCACCGGAAGACGCAGAAGTGGCATTAAAATTGACGAAACAATGTACTGGACTCCTGAAACAGGCAATAGTCTGTATGCCCAAAGCAAATATCTGGCTGAAATGGAAGTATGGAGAGGGATTGCCGAAGGGTTAGATGCTGCCATTGTAAATCCTTCAATCATTCTTGGTGCAGGGGACTGGAGCGCTGGGTCTACTGCAATTTTTAAAAAAGTATATGATGGATTAAAATGGTATTCCGAAGGTGTGACCGGATTTGTGGATGTTGAAGATGTTTGCAAAGCCATGATTATGCTTATGTACTCCGATGTCAGCCGAGAACGATTTATTATTTCTGCTGATAATGCAGCATATAAAGACGTTATGGAAAAAATTGCAGATGGATTCAATCTTAAACGGCCGCATAAAAAAGTAACGCCTTTTTTAGCAGGTTTGATCTGGAGGATAGATTATTTGAAAAGCATTTTCAGTAAAAAAACTCGTCTTATTACAAAAGAAACTGCCGCTACTGCTTTGGATAAAGTTTATTTTGACAATAGTAAATTCCTGCGATTTTTTCCTCAGTTTAGATACAAGGATTTGACTGATACTATTGAGGAGTGTTGTAAACAGCTTATGGAAAAAAACAAATGATCATTTTCCCATCACCTTGTCCCATAGCTCAGGAATTCTTTTTACCCACACAAGTTCTTTTTGTTTTTCTCTTGCAGGCTGTACCGGTGATCCGAAATAAATTTTGTTGCCCTCAAGATTTCCGCCCACACCGCTTTGAGCAAAAATTACTGCATTTTCACCAATGGTTAGTGTTTTGCTGACGCCTACCTGACCCCAAAGTGTTACACCGTCTTCAAGATTTACTACTCCGGCAACCCCTACTTGTGCAGCAATAAGACAATTCTTCCCTGTTATGGTATCGTGACCGATATGGATCATATTGTCCATTTTGGTTCCCCTGCCAATGACGGTATCGTGGCTTACCCCTCTGTCGATTGTGCATCCGGCTCCTATTTCCACATCATCCTCGATGATTACCCTGCCACAATCAGGCATTTTTTTGAACCAGACATCTCGGTTTTTTTGAGTGTTGTAGTAAAATGAGTTGCTGCCAATAACAGTCCCTGCCTGTATGATTACATTGTCTCCTATGGTACAATGATCCATAATGGTGACATTAGGATGTATAATGCAATTTTTTCCGATGGCAACATGATGTCCAATAAAGACATTAGGGTAAATAAAACTTCCTTCTCCGATGGTTGATGTATCACTGATCATTTTTGCTGCAGGTTCAAAAGGACGAAAGTGATTTACGATTTTACAATATGCATCAAATGGGTTATCAACAACGAATAATGTTTTTCCCGTAGGAGCATCTATTTCTTTATTGATTATGATGAAACTAGCAAGACTATTCAGACATTTATCATAATACTTGGGATGATCTACAAATACAATATCGCCTTCAGCAACTTTATGTATCTCATTGATTCCGGTAGCTGAAATAGTTTCTGATCCGATAATTTTTGCTTCAATGAAAGAAGCAATCCATTGAACAGAAA
>VERM01000410.1 GCA_018882645.1 Ferruginibacter sp. | reverse complement strand
GCCCAAGGCAGCACCCAATGAGTCTGTTTTATACAGAATCAGTGGCATAGATGTTAGCAATTGTGCAATTTCCGATAGCGTACGATTCACGGTGAATCCATCCATCTCAATCAAAGTTCTTTCTGATACGGCAATTTGCTCGGGACAAAATTTATTACTCACACAAACTTCCCCGGCAGGGTTGTCCTATCAATGGACACCCAGCATAGGCCTGAATGATCCCTCGTTGCCAGAACCGCTGGCAACACCCTTTTCAACTACCAGTTATTATGTAACTGCCAGTTCTGCCTATGGATGCTTAGCGAAAGATACTGTCAATATTGTTGTACATCCACCCATACAATTTGATTTGAATCGGAGTAAGACTGAAATCTGCAAGGGGGATAGTATACTGGTAACAGGTAGCGGTGCCGATACGTATACATGGCTTCCTTCCAATTTGCCTGGCCCTGCTGCAAAATGGGTGAAACCAGATTCTACCAGCAACATTGCGGTCAGGATGTACCGTTCCGACTGCAATTATTCTGATACATTGATACGTTCCATTCAAGTCTATTTTATTCCCCGAGCAGAAATATTGTTAACTGATACATTGTTATGCAAGGGTCAGTCCGTTCAGATAACAGGTACCATTGAGTCGGGAGCCAATTATGAATGGTCTCCCTCAATTGGTGTTGGTAATCCCGGTATTGCCAATCCTTCCATTACCCCCCTTACATCCACCCTATACATTCTAAAAGCATTTTCAAACCCTTTTTGTTTCACCAAAGATTCTGTTCAACTAATGGTGAAAGATCCTCCGAATTTTGAATTGTCGCCTTTTTCAGATACAATATGTGTTGGAACAACCGTTTTACTGAAATCATCCGGCAGTCAGAAAAGTCGTTGGTTGAATACCAGGTATGCACTTTCTATAACAGAGAAAAATTTGTTGATAAAACCAGATTCCTCACAGCGTTATGGGTTAGAAATGTTTGACAGCACTTGTCAAATCACTGATACACTTTTCAGCCAGATTTCGGTAGCACAGAAACCGGTTATTCAGATTGAAAAGTCAAATGATTTCAGTTGTAAATTGGATACGGTTTTTTTGAAAGCCACTGGTGGAAGTTATTACTATTGGCTGCCTGCTCATCTGGTGTCTGACCCACGCAGTGACCAGCCATTTGTAACAAATAGGGGTGACAGGCAATTATTCGAGGTGACTGTCTATTCTGATCTTGGTTGCTCAGCAACGAGATCGATCATTCTACGTGATTTTTCTTATACCAACCAGTCTTTTCTGGTACCTAATGCCTTTACACCGAACAATGACGGATTGAATGACTGTTTTGGGGTTATGAAATGGGGCAATGCAGTAAAAAATTTCAAATGTGAAATATTTAATCGAAATGGTGATTTAATTTATTCGTCCAAAGATGTTTTTTCCTGTTGGGATGGAACTTTGAGGGGAACTCCTCAGTCATCAGGAACTTATGTCTATATGATTGAAGCAGTAACTGACTGTGAAACAATAAAGAGGACCGGCACCTTGGTTTTGTTGCGATAAAAAATTTATCATTTTTGATAAACTGCAACAATAGTTTTTCCTTCTATTTTATTTCGAAAAAGATGAAGAAACAATTTATAAATGGGGCGGGGAACGAGATCTAAAAATGAATAAATTATACTTTTTCTTTTCCAAACTTCTTTTTGAATTCTAAACCAATCTTTATAGTGTTCTAGGGGCGAAACTTTTATTTTTATCAATTGAA
>VERM01000409.1 GCA_018882645.1 Ferruginibacter sp. | reverse complement strand
AGAGAAGGAAACGGACGAACGCAAAGAGAGTTTTTAAGACTGTTGGCATTAGAAAAACACTTGACACTAAATCTCAACCCACCAGATAACAAAAGTGTTTACGAACGCTATATGAAAGGAACAATAGAAAGTGATGTAAAGACTTTGACAGAATTAATTTTTGAACTGATTGACATAAATGACAAATAGAAAAACGGCTTATAACACGGGATTTGCGTCAGGCGGGGTGATGTGCAAACTTGGTCCCGATAGCAATCGGGATCGTGCTTCTATTCAAGTTCAGTGCAGTTTGATCTGCCGTTAGCAGATACTCCCCTGCCTACCGGCAGGCAGGGAAACCCGCCTGAACGCGCAGCCCCAAACCGTTTCTACCAATAGGATACAGCAGATAAAAAGTCCGTTTGATGACTTATGATATTTTTCTTAAATTTGATAATGCACTACATCTACACGCCATACCTACCATATTTTGATAGGTAAGTGAAGAAGGGTGGCGGGTATAAACGAGTTATAGCCAATACTGACAAACGAAAGTAATAAATGAAGAGCCCATACCACATAAATTTTATATGGCTCAGTATTATCATTACAGTTCTTGGAGCCATTTTGCTTTGCACGTGTTGCTGTTGCGGAAGATACTGTTTTCAATTTATGCCCAGAACTGAAAATATTTTATTAGGAATCCTTTCATCTGCCATCTTTCTTTTGTTTATTGAAATCATTAATTATGTTATTGATAAAAAGAAATACGGATTTATTGAGGGTGTTTTTTACCGCAAAGCAATTTATCAAGTCAATGATAATAGGTTAAGGGGTTTTGAGATTCCAACGGACATTGCTGACAACGAGCAAAAACGCAAGAAAAGAATGGAGCTATCTAAAGATAAAGGCGAGAGGTATTCGGATGATTCCATTTATCATGAGTTGGTTTACCAAAGGTGTGCAGAAATAAAATATTCGATTAGGCTGAATTATAAATTTCAAGGTATGTATTCAGGAACCGCAGAATACTTCCTCCATGACACCTATACTGGACGATGGCAGGACCGAAACATTGGTAAAACAAAGGCTGCAATTACTCTAAACATGAATCTAGCAAATAAGAATACTGGCGAGGGTAGTTACAAATATGTAAACAAGGAGGATTTCGGCAAATATGAATTCCAAATTGATGACGAAAACCCGAATCGAATAATTGTTTACTATCGGAATACTCTTCCTAGTGGACTATCTGAAGGGTACGAAATTTGGGAGAAAGCATGAAATTGATCCAGCAAAATAGCCGAAGCACTGGCTATAACAGCACCTACCCAAAATGCGGGGTTTCGTGTTCCGAATACAGTTTTGTGCTTTATGAAACATTAGTTTTTCAAATCAATCCCGACAAGTCGGGATGGTAAAAGTCCCGCCCTTCGGGTAGCGCAAAACGTTGGCGGCAATGCCACTACGACAGAAACTAAACCAGAACTTATGTTTTTTAATAAATCCAAGAAGCTTTTAGAAGAGAGAGAAAGGGAACTCGAAAGTGCTTTAGCTAAACTTGCATCATATGAAAAGGAGTTCAAGGATGTGATTGAAAAAAATTCTTTACTTGCCGAAAAAATCACATTAATTCAAGAGGCTGAAAAAAAACTTCGGGAACTTAATGACACATACCAAAAGGGCCTCGATTTGCATCAAACCCTGAAAAAGGAAATTTTAATTTATCAGGAAAGCTTAGAGATAAGTTCTTATGGCCTACATCAGCCTCAATACTCA
>VERM01000065.1 GCA_018882645.1 Ferruginibacter sp. | reverse complement strand
GAGAATACTCCTATTAAAATTATTATATATATAGCAATTCTCATTATTTTGTACGTTTAATCCCGTTTAAACTATTATATAACAATTGACTTACCATCTCGTAATTTGCTTTGGTGTACATTTCTTTATAATCTAAATACTCTACTTTATTTATTTTTAAATTGAATAACACAAAAGTGTATTGAGAATAACATAACACATAAAATAGCCGTTGATAGCCTTATCTCTGTCCAACTCAAAACTATCCTGAACACTTTGAAGCATTAGATTCATATAGCTTTTTCCATCTGCCTTGAAGGCGAATTGGAATATCAGCACGATAGCCGATATGGCAGCAAAGGCGATATACGTTCTGGGTCGCCTGGAAATTTTATATAACTCAATCTGCAGAAGACTCCACATAAGATTCATTGTTGGTTAAAGATAGAAAATAAGCTTCCAGAGAATGGCGCGGCTGAATGGCATTTATACCAATACCGGATTCAGTTAAGAATACAACCATTGATGGTATGTCTGCTTTATTCAATTGCAATACGATTTGATGCGCTTTTTTGGTTAAAGATTCCGACCAGGGTGAGGACTTAAGCTTCTCGAGCGCCAATTCACTGTTGGTTGTATCCAGGGTCACAGAAGTTTTGGCCGGATCGAGCAGTTCCTTAACTGTACCTTCGACAATCTTCTTCCCCTTATCGATAACAATCATTCTGTTGGCAATTAATTCAATCTCACTGAGCAGATGAGAAGACACAATTACGGTTTTATTCATTTCCTTACTTAGTGAGAGAATAAGATTGCGAATATCAGCAATCCCTTGAGGATCCAGGCCATTGGTAGGTTCGTCAAGTATAATCAGAGAAGGATTGTGAATCAAAGCAATGGCGATACCCAATCGCTGTTTCATCCCCTGACTGAAGGTTTTTACTTTACTTTTACTTCTGTTTGCCAAACCTACAACCTCAAGTTGTTCCATAATTTTTTTTCTGTCTGCCTTTATTCTGCTCATTTTCGAAAAAATGCGAAGATTGTCATAAGCTGATAGAAACTTGTACATGTCGGGCTTTTCAATAATTGCTCCGATTTGAGAAAGAATTTCTTTTTTATTTGCGTACAAACTTTTGCCAAAAATTTCAATTTCACCTGAGGTAGGTTTGATTAACGACAACATCATTCTGATGGTGGTGGACTTACCGGCACCATTTTGACCCAAGAAACCATAAATATCCCCTTGTTCAACCTTAAAAGACAAGTTGTTTACAGCGGTAAGATTTTTATATTTTTTTGTAAGGCCCTGAACCTCAAGAATGGTTGACATATTATTGTAACGATTTTAATACCTTAAAGTTGAAGATATTTTCAATTGTATTTAAAAACAAATACGTTCTACAGAATCACATTAATAAAATTCTTTATTTACAACAAAATGTAATTTATATTTTTTAGTCTCTGGTAAATTTGTCTAATACATGGAAAAGAAATGAACTGTTTAATCATTTATACTCCAATAAATTGATTCATTACCGTTTCGTCAAAAATTGGAGAAAAAATCGGTATAAATGTACTGAATTTGAAGATGAAATATAATATTTCCTTTGATTGTTTTTATAAATTCATAATATGTATGCGTAGAAAAATTCCAAAATTATTCGTTACCATTTTTTTTAATTTTGAAGGTTATTTTTTTATGAATAAATGATAGGAAACCCTGTTATATTGTCAAATAAGAGATTCTAAAGTCTGCTTATATGTTTAACAATCAATTATTTACAATTATATAATTTAAAGATATAAATATTTGCCCTTCAAAAAAACTTATGCACATTTTTAAAATTATATTTTTTTTTGTGGCGGCAATTTGTAATTTAGCAATAGAATTTAATGGGTTAGTAAGTAAAAAGGGTTGGCATTCTTGCCGACCCTTTTACTTTATAATTTTCAATTCGAAATCATCATCTCAAATTTATTTTCATTTCTGTACACCCTTCATTTCATTTGAGATAAAGAGATCAATCCATTTTTTGTTTTACGAAATTGAAATTACATTTACCAAATGAGTAAAACGAAATCATCTTTTTTTTGTCAGCAATGCGGACATGAAAGTCCGAAATGGTTGGGTAAGTGTCCTTCATGCAATCAATGGAATAGTTTTGTAGAGGAGCTCATTGTAAAAGGAAATGATAAGGGGAAAAAAGATGAATGGAAAGAATACAGCGGAAATGAAAAAATAAAAACGGTTTCCATCAATGAAGTCAGTAGTGCTGAAGAAAAAAGAATCATAACGAAAGACCAGGAATTAAATCGGGTGTTGGGCGGCGGAATAGTATCAGGGAGCATTGTGTTGGTTGCAGGAGAGCCCGGCATCGGCAAATCAACTTTGTTTCTGCAAAATGGGCTAACACTAAACAACATTACCACTCTTTATATCAGCGGAGAAGAAAGTGAGCAACAGATAAAAATGCGGGCAGACAGAATTGGAATTGTGAATGAACATTTTTATTTGCTCACAGAAACGGATACACAAACCTTATTTAAAGAAATAAAAAAATTAAAACCCGATCTGGTGATTGTTGATTCCATTCAGACCATACAGTCTCCCTATGTAGAATCTTCACCGGGTAGCGTCAGTCAGATCAGAGAGTGTACATCCGAACTGCAGCGTTTCGCAAAAGAAACCAATACACCGGTAATATTAATTGGGCATATTACAAAAGAAGGCAGCATCGCAGGACCAAAAATACTGGAACATATGGTTGATACGGTTTTACAGTTTGAAGGAGACCGTCACCATGCCTACCGAATTCTCAGGACTTTAAAAAACAGATTTGGATCTACTTCAGAACTCGGCATTTATGAAATGACGGGAACAGGCATGAGATCGGTTAGCAATCCAAGTGAAATACTGATAACACAAAAAGAAGATCAACTGAGCGGAATAGCCATTGCTGCCACCGTGGAAGGGATGAGGCCACTTTTGCTTGAAGCCCAGGCTCTGGTTACTCAAAGTGTTTATGGCACGCCACAAAGAACGGTAAGCGGATTTGATCTGCGCAGGCTGCAACTATTGTTGGCCGTTCTCGAAAAACGGGGAGGTTTTCATTTTGGCATGAAAGATGTTTTTGTCAATATCGCAGGAGGAATCAAAGTGGAAGATCCCTCAATTGATCTCTCCATTGTAACCGCACTGCTCAGTAGCTATGAAGACACGCCCATACCACAGCATATTTGTTTTGCAGGAGAAGTGGGATTGAGCGGCGAAATCAGGGCAGTCAACAGAATTGAACAACGCATTGCAGAGGCCGAAAAACTCGGATTTGAAAAAATTTTAGTCAGCAAGTACAATTCCAAGTCGCTCGCTAAATTAAATTCAGCAATAGAAATTGTTTCACTGGGCAAAGTGGAAGAACTTTACCAATATCTGTTTTAAAAAAATCCTACCCATGTCTATCTTATACAATTGTATGAGAGATGTGTTGCATCTCTTATATCCCCATCACTGTGTCGGATGCGAAAGTGATTTGCTCAGCGAAAAACAATTACTGTGTGCATTCTGCATAAATGAATTGTCTCATACGGAGTACGCCAAATTCGAGAACAATCCGGTAGAACGGATTTTTTTGGGAAGAATACATATTAAAGCTGCACACAGTGAATTTTATTTTTACAAAGGCAAACTTATACAAAGATTGATTCACCAGTTAAAATACAGCGGGAACAGAGAAATAGGATTTTTTTTGGGTGAACTCATGGGTAACACCCTGCTTTCCAGTGGGAGATTTTCAGACATTGATGCCGTCATCCCGCTACCCATGCACAAAAAAAAAGAATTCAAACGGGGTTATAATCAAGCCAAAATAGTTGCTGAAGGAGTCGCCAGAGCGATGCAGATCCCCGTAATAGACGATGTTGTTATCAGAAACCGCATTACTGAAACCCAAACCCGAAAACATCGAGCCGAAAGATGGGAAAATGTAGAAGAGAGTTTTGTGGTTTTACATAAAGAAAAAATCATTGGCAAACACATATTGCTTGTTGACGATGTAATCACTACAGGAGCCACACTGGAAGCCTGTGCAATTGCTATACTATCGTCTCCCGGCACAACTCTGAGTATAGCCACACTGGCAAGAGCCGACAAATGATTTAACCATGACAATTGTACACTGCTCGAAAAAAAAAATTAATTTTGAATAACCATGAGACTGCACCCTTTCGCTGCTTTAATTATTTTATCATATTTTCTGATGCTATCCTCATGCAAAAAAGAGGATTTTATAACTGATCCCTCTGCAAGAGTTTATTTAAGTATCGACACGCTGAGATTTGATACGGTCTTCACATCTACCGGTTCAATTACACAATCCTTTAAAATAAGAAATCCAAACGAGCGGAACATACTTATTTCTTCCGTTAAGTTGAAAGGCGGCAACAATTCTCCTTACCGCTTAATTATAAATGGAGTTCCCGGAAATGAATCAGCCAATATCAACCTTGCAGGTGAAGACAGTTTATATGTATTTGTATCCGTATCCATCAATCCCAATAACAACAATACTCCATTCATTGTAAAAGACAGCATTGAAATTCTATGCAATGGAAACAAGCAATACCTACAACTGGAAGCATACGGACAAAACGCTCATTTCTTGAGAAACAAAACCATCACTGAAAATACCGTTTGGAAAAACGATCTTCCTTATGTTATCATCGGTAATTTTTTTGTTGAAAAAGATGTAACCCTAACCATTGAAGCGGGGTGTAAAATTTATTTACATGCGAATGCTCCATTCATTGTGGATGGGACACTTATTGCGAATGGTGTTAAAAACAATGAAATTGTTTTTTCGGGAGACAGGCTGGATGAGTACTATCGTGATCTCCCTGCAAGCTGGCCTGGAATGTATTTCAGAAGCAAAAGTGCAGACAATGTACTCAGATTTACAATGATAAAAAATGCTTACCAGGCAGTGGCAGTACAATACCCTTCTGAAAACTCAAATCCCAAACTCAGCATTCATCAATGCATTATTGACAATGCCTTTGAAAACGGAATTCTCTCCATTAACAGCAGTATTGAGGCAGACAATTCTCTGATCAGCAACTGCGGAAACAATATCAGCCTGCAGTATGGCGGCAATTACACATTCACAAATTGCACAGTAGCATCCTACTCTAACAACTTTATTTTACATAAAACACCGGTTCTTCAGGCAAACAATTATCTACAGCAAAACGGCTCCGTTCAGCTTTCAGATTTGAATGCAACTTTTACCAATTGTATTTTCTGGGGAGATGGCGGCATCATTGAGGATGAAGTGCAGTTCGACAAGCAAGGCAACACTCAATACAATGTATCATTAACCCATTGTCTGATAAAATCAAAAAACATTTCAGATAATATTTTGCTCAACAATACCATTAACAATACAGATCCGCGATTTGACAATATTGATATTTCCAAAAAAGAATTTGATTTCAGAATCACCAAAAATGTCGATGCTCCGGGAACAGACTACGGAGTTCAAACAAGCTTTTTACATGATTTGGATGACAAACCCAGAAAACAGGGAGCAGGCACTGATGTAGGTTGTTATGAAAAGCCCTAAATACTTTATATGTCGAACAATATTGCCAGTCTGAATGTTTATATTCTAAAACATCATGCTAAAAATCATTCCTATAGCCATTGTACTGATGTCTTGTATCAGACCTTCCGACAATTCAATTGACAAATCATCTGCATACGATCCCATGAGTCAGACAACAAATGATACTGCTAAATCTGTTCATAATTTCAAGGTCGCATCGATTGACGGAGATGTGATTGATTTTTCTGCATTTAAAGGAAAAAAAATTCTGATCGTCAATACCGCCTCTCAATGCGGTTACACTCCTCAGTACAAAGAGCTGGAAGCTTTATATCAAAAATATAAAGACAAACTAGTCGTTGTAGGGTTCCCTGCGAATAATTTCGGACAGCAGGAGCCTGGAACAAATTCAGAAATAAAGACTTTCTGTCAAAAAAACTATGGAGTGAGTTTTCCTATGGCTTCCAAAATATCTGTAAAAGGGAATGACACTGCTCCTATTTACAGCTGGCTAACTCAAAAAAAATTAAATGGGGTGATGGATGCCAACATCAAATGGAACTTCAATAAATTTCTGCTGGATGAGGCCGGACAGATCATTGAAAAATATGACAGCGGAACTCAGCCTATGAGCGAAGAAATCACCAAAAGACTCTGATTCAACTCCGAAATATAATTACCCCGGTCTGAGGGAATAGGGCATTTTTATTTTATTTTGCATTGTGCAGTTTAAGAAAGTAATCGGTCAGCAACATACCAAACATCAACTGGTTCAGATGATTCAGCAAAACAGGCTGGGTCATGCCTTATTGTTTTTGGGAAAAGAAGGTGTCGGTGCGCTCCCTCTCGCTATGGCTTTTGCGCAATACATGGTTTGTGAAAACGCAAAAAATCAAACCGATTCCTGTGGTGAATGTCCTGCTTGCATCAAGGCTTCGAAAATGATTCACCCTGACATTCATTTCTCTTACCCTGTCATCAGCAATAAAAAATTTGAGAAACCCGTCAGCAGTAATTATATTAATGATTGGAGAGACTTTATCCAAAATCAGCCCTATGGCAATAGCTATGACTGGCTGCAGCATATAGATGCTGAAAATAAGCAAGGCAATATCTCTGCAAAAGAGTGTGATGAAATACTCAGGAAAATGAGCCTGAAAAGTTTTGAATCGGAATATAAATTTCTGATTATGTGGATGCCCGAGCTTTTGGGAAATGAGGGCAATAAATTGCTCAAAATCATTGAAGAGCCTCCGGCCAATACTTTGTTTCTGCTTGTTGCTGAGAACGAAAAATTGATTCTTCCGACTATACTTTCAAGAACCCAACTGATTAAGTTAAGTCCACTCAATAGCACAGAAATTGAAACAGCGCTGGAATCAAACGAAAATCTTCCGAGAAGCAAGGCGTCTCAGATAGCCATCCTAAGTGACGGAAATTACAGGGAGGCATTGTTGCAAATACAACACAACGATGAGGACTGGGAGGGTATGTTGAGAAAATGGATGAATACCATCATCAAAGCCGGACCCGCAGCTCAGGTACAATGGATTGAGGTAATCAGTAAGAGCGGACGTGAAAAACAAAAACAATTCCTGAAATATTTCAGCCATCTGATAGAAAATGCCGTTAAATTGTCCATTTTGGGATTGGAAGAAGAAGCAAATCATACTGAGAGACAAAAAGCTATTAACGACTTTGCGATGAGATTTAATAAATTATGCAACATTGAGCAACAAGAAGCCATTGTAAGAGAATTGGATCAGGCTGCTTATCACATTGAAAGAAATGCGAATGCAAAGTTGGTGTTTCATGCTTTAACCATTAAGATTTATCATATTATTAGTAACAAATCTGTAATTTTGGTTCAATAATGTGGTGATTACTGAATCGTGGGGTAACAATTCGGACAAAAGGATTGAGGCGATCTGAAGACTATTTTTTAACTGATTTAAATTGATTTTTATATGGGTTGTGGAAGTTGTGGAACCGGTAAAGACGGAGC
>VERM01000408.1 GCA_018882645.1 Ferruginibacter sp. | reverse complement strand
GCCTGACGCCGGTCTGAAAACCCAGGTTGACACCGGTCTGAAACCCCAGTCGGTTGTCACCAGCCTGAAAACCCAATCGGTTGAAGCCGGTCTGAAAACCCAGACTGACGCCGTCCCGAAAACCCAGCCTGACGCCGGTAATAAAACTCCTTTTGTTCAAACAAATTCTTTTGCTAAATATCCGGCTGCAGCTGAATTAGAACATACAAACGGCCATTCTGATGTTTCTCTGGATGATTTTCTAAATTTTGCAAGTCACTTTGGAAAAGGAGCATTTCTTCAGCTTAAGGTGGCACATAAAAATGAAATTATCAGTATACTTGGCAGTATCGATATTACAACGATTTGCTAAAGAATCATTAGGTATGCTAGCAGGGTTGGTAAAACAAGTGCGGAAGTATCCATTTTGAAGATTTGGTTCTTTAGGTAAATTCCAATATACTCTTGTATGATAAACACTGGTATTAATTTTGCCTCGCTCAATTCTACTCAGTTGGGTGTATTCCATTCCCGCATCTAATGCAACTTTTTCAATAGACAAGTTTCTGGCATGGCGAATGCTTCTGATTTTTGAACCCATAATTTTGGAAACTTCTTCTTTGCTCAACGCCATATGGCAAATGTGTTACATAATATATTCAACAGCAATGGCAGATTTGACATACTGTTAAAATAATTACGTTATCTGTCTAATTGAATGTTTGCATATCGACATAACAAACCTACATGGCTAATTTGCCATAATAAAAGAATTGCAACCTTGCAGAAATTATTTTGTTTGGTAGAAATTTACAAGTGAGCGATCCAGTTTGACTTTTTTATTTTCACTTCTACTGCCTGTGATATAATAATGATGGGCTATGGAATCATCTATTTTAGAAAGAAAAGCTTCTTTTATACGCGAACATTTTTCATTTACGGAATTCGACCTAGGATCGATTAAATCATTAATACTTTTTTTGACTTGATTCATATCAAGCCTGTTCCCAATTTTACTATAAATCTCAACAAGTTGATTTCTGTAATTGCTCAGCTCCTTCAATCTGACCCCATGAGGATTTAATAGCATAAACAAATAAAGTGTTTTGGGAAGTGGGGATATCTCAATTTCCAGGTTATTGTAATCCGAAAGAAAAATCCTGAAATGTTCATCAATATATAAACGGCTTAAAGTTGTCTGCTTATTCTTAATGGTGTCAAACAATAATTTATTGATTGACACGCATAATTCAGGCTGAACATCTTTAAAGCTATGAATAATATATGCCATAGAGGCCAAAACAACTTTTTCATTGTTTGATTTCTTGATTATTTCAATCGTTTTTTGAAGCTCTTGGCTAAGTTTATGCTCATTATGAGCAAATACATCATCAGGATCTTCATAATCAGGAGTAACTATTCTGTACTCAGCATCATTTTTGTGAATGCTGACATTTGATAAATAATTTTCAATACACTTTTTATAATCTTCTGTTCCGTCTCCTTTAATTTCATAATAAGAGTAACGGTAACTCCTGTATGTCTTTAATCCCCTTTCAGCTTCAACCGAATGTAAAAAGACAGGATATTCAAATTGAGGAATATTTAGTGAAAGTGCTATCCCTTTATAGTAAGCGGTAGTATCGATATTATCAAATAAAGAATTGACTAACTGCTTTGTATTTTCTTCCGAAGGAAACAGCCCTGGATGAATATAATTCAAGTATTGATAGAATTCATCAGAGGATGGGGCATTAGTATTTATTAGTCTTGGTATGTATAAC
>VERM01000407.1 GCA_018882645.1 Ferruginibacter sp. | reverse complement strand
GTCGGAAGATTGTAAAATCGTTCTTTGTGCCTCCACCCAAGTATTAACATGCATGCGTTCATCTTGCTCAAGACGGGCAGAAAGATGACGAGAATAAAAAACACTACTGATTACCCCCAGCAGAGCAAAAAGCACCAGCAACCATTTCCAGGAAAGAGAGGAATACCTGTTTACCATAGCAATTTAAAGTTACTGCAAATAAACAGATAACAGAGATGACAGGAGGGTACTAAAAAAAACAGCCGGCGATTTCGCCGGCTGACTGTACTTTTTAACTCGTAAATTTTATCCGAAAAGGCCGCCCTTTTTCAAGGTTTTGGTGCCCTGTCCGATTTTAAATCCATTGTGATAGATCTCGATTTTATAGTCCCCTTCCATGTACTTGTCAGAACCTTTCAGATCAAAATTCACCGGAACTACTTTCCCTTGTTCATAATTCACACCAATTTTGTTGGTGAAATTTTTCACGCCTTCCTCACGGGTTGTGAATGTATTTCCTGTTTCAGTAATTACCTTGCCGTCAGGTGCTGTTACGATCACGAATAGTTCTTTATTACCGGTCGGTGTGATTCTGTTCTCATCCAGTACAAATTGAACCCTCAATAAATTGGCTTTCTTGGCGCGGGTAGTTTCCTTTTCTTTGCCACTGCTTGAGATTGCGAAAGCTCCGATGCCAATCTGAGAAGCATGAAGGGTTGAAGCAACATCTACTTTGTCTTCTAATTGCTTCTTCTCGGTTTTTGTAACAGTCAGGTTCTGTTCCAAATTCTGCTTCTCTGAAGTCAATTGCGTTTTTTCCGTAGTTAATTGCTCATTGGCTACAGTCAGTTGTTTGTTTTCTCCTTTCAGCTTTTCAATTTCAGCGAAGAGTCCATCTACTTTACCATTCAACTCACCAATGAGTTTTTTGGCTGCATCCAGTTCAAATTCAGTTGCATTTTTCTTTTTCAAAATGCTGCTGATATTCCCTTTTAACTGAACGATATCTGCGTTTTTCGCTGCCAGGTCACCTGTTAATTGAACGGTAGTCTGGGTCAGTGAATCTGCTTTGGCAGAAACTTCCAGAAAATCCTGCTGCAATGCCGAACGTGCACTATCAATGCTGGAAATTTTAGTCTCCAGATTATTTACTGCCTGCCGATGCTGGCTTTTATCATAAAAAATATAACCCCAGGTAGCCACCAGTGCTGCTATCAGCACGCCATAAATCAGCTTCCGGTTGTCTTTTTGCTCGGGCAGCTGACTGTTTCCATTGTCGAACGATTCCATAATTTGAATTTTAGAATTGGTTGATGATGTATTAAAAAAAATTTCCTTTCATAGTTATACCAAAAAATAACACCCGCCTGGTCCGGTACTAACCTTCTTCCGGATGGCGGGAATCACGCGGTAATTATTGCTAAAACCATGCCAATTCAATGTTTTTTCAGAAAATTTATTGTTCAATCGTCCTAGAAAGCAAGAATAATATGCGCCTGATCTACGCAAACAAAAACTAATGAGTATTAGTTTTTCATGAATTAATTGAAATTCAGGGTGTTCTATTTTTGAAATTGCTGGTAAGCAAGAAATAGGAAAAAAAGACCTGCAAATTAAGATGGTATGATTTTTTGTCAATATCCCACTATTTGACCCGCCTATGACGAGACAATGCCGGGGTGATTTCTAACCAAAACCTTGTACTGAACCCCCAAAGTCGAAAAGTAGTTCGTGCAGGGAGGGAAGGTGTTAATGTTCACATCTTTCATCCATCCTTTTTCTTTTTTACTCGTTCCGGGTACATC
>VERM01000064.1 GCA_018882645.1 Ferruginibacter sp. | reverse complement strand
TCTTCATACAGGTGTTGTATAAGGCCATCTGCCAATCCTATTTTAGGAACATAAATCTCATCCGCATCAGCCCAACGCATAACATTCATATATATCATTAATGCCGGAACAATAACATCAGCCCGGTCTTCTCTAAGATTGTATTTTTTTATTCTGTCTTTTATACTGAAGGAATTCAGCTCTTTATAATAGTCTCTGAGAAGTTCCAGATGCAATGGCTTCCCGTCCTTCTTCTTACTCATTGAAAAAACCTTGTTGATGTTTCCTCCACTTCCGATTGAAACGACTTCTTTATGTCCTTTGGTAGCCGACTTGATGCCTTCTTTCATTTGATCCCAATCCTCTTCAGTGACGCCATTCTTTAAAAGTCGTATCGTTCCAATATTGAAAGATTTTTTATACGATAAAATGCCGTTGCTGAAAAAAGAAAGCTCTGTACTGCCTCCTCCCACATCAATATACATATAACTGTGGTCTTTATCCATATTCTCTGCAATATGATTTTCGTAAATCAGATTGGCTTCTGTATCTCCTGATATGACTTCGATATCAAGGCCAGTTTGTTTTTTGATGATGGTTAATACTTCAGGGGTATTTTCCGCATCCCTCATGGCGCTGGTGGCACAGGCTTTCACAGCCTCCACATCATATGCATTGATAAGATGACGGAATGCTTTTAGTGTCTGAACAAGCATCGTGATTTTATGTTCAGATATTTTCCCGGCCTCAAAAACATCAAACCCAAGTCGGATGGGAACTCTTACCAGGTTGATTTTATTAAAGGAAGGTTCTTCATGGTCGTCATCTGTAACCTCAGTGATCAGTAGTCTTGCAGCATTGCTGCCGATGTCGATTGCCGCGAGTTTCAAATAAAATTGTTTTGTTTGAATTAAAAGTTATCAAATATCGTGTAAAACGATAAAAACTATTTCATTAAATTTCCACGAATGTGACTAAGTTGAACCTGTTTTGTCTTCTCTAGACATCGTTCTTCTTCTGTAGAGGTAGTTGTAGGTTTCCAGTTGTGAGCGGACTTTTTTAGTATTTCGGGGGTTTTTATAAATATTGCTCTGATCATTATTAAGGATTCGTCCTTTGATATTGTCATGCAGTTGAATATCCAGAATATCCTTGATCTCATTTTTTATTTTTGGACTTATTATGGGGCATGCGGCCTCTATGCGATGGTCAATGTTCCGAACCATCCAGTCGGCTGAAGATATGTACACTTTTTCTTCTCCATTGTTATGAAAGATCATAACCCGGGCATGTTCCAGATATTCATCGATGATACTGACCGCATGAACAGGAATTTTAAATTTTTTATTTTCTGTAAGCATACAACAAATCCCTCTGACAATCATTTTTATCTCCACGCCGGCTCTCGCAGCTTCATATAGCTTGTCAATGAGTGTCTGGTCGCTGAGTGAGTTTAGCTTTAGTGTGATAGAAGCTCTTTTTTTATTTTTTGCATTTCCGATTTCTTTGTTGATGAGAGCCATAAGATGTTTACGCATGCCAACAGGACTTACGAGAAGATGTCTGCAGGTTTTTAAATAGGACTCTCGTGTGCGCGGGCTTTCAAGGTAGTTGAATATTTTTTCGACATCAGCCATCAGGCCGGGGTTGGAAGTAAGCAAGCAATGATCACTGTATGCCATCGCCGTCTTTTCATTCAGGTTGCCGGTACTGATAAAACCATATGATACGATTTTATTTTTAATGACTTTTTTAATCAGGCAAATCTTCGCATGCACTTTCATCTTGGGTACTCCAATCAACACCTTTACACCAGCTTCTTCTAGTGTGGTTTTCCATTCCAGATTGGCTTCTTCATCAAATCTTGCTCTTAATTCCAATACCACTGTTACGTGCTTTCCATTTCTCACTGCATTGATTAAGGCATTGACTACTTTAGACCTGGATGCCAGTCTGTAACAGGTTATCTTTATGCTTTTTACATCTGGATCAATCGCGGCTTCACGTAAAAGATCAATCAGACTGTTGAATGAATGGTAGGGGAAATGGAGAAGCAAATCCTGTTTTGAAATAATCTCGTAAAGATTTTTGGCATTGGCCAGCTGAGGATGGGTAAATGGTTTCCTTCTGCCGGATGTCTGCTTAAAGACAGCGGAAGGGAAATTCATAAAGTCCTTGAAATTATGTATTCTTCCTCCGGGAATCAAATTGTCTTTTTTCGATAATCCAAGTCGCTTGATGAGGTATTTTAAAAGCGGAACGTGGATCTCTCTATCATAAACCAACCGCACAGGCTTCCCCTTTTTTCTGTTTTTCAACCCTTTTTCAATTTTCTGAATCAGTGATGTGGAGATGTCATTGTCGATATCTATTTCTGCATCACGGGTAACCTTAATCGTATGTGCTGAAAATCGGTCGTAACCAAAAAAAGAAAAAATATTCGGAAGGCAAAAACGGATGATGTCTTCCAGCAGGATAATCTGTTGTATTCCTTCTTTGGAAGGTAAAAGAATGAATCTGGGCAGTCTTCTTGAGGGAACAGATACCAATGCAAACTTTTTCGGCACGCTATCGTCTTTTTTTGCAAGGGTACAAGCCAGATATAGTGACTTGTCATTCAGTACTGGAAAATTATGAATGCTCTCAATCATGAGCGGTACGATGTAGCTTCGCACTTCCTCGTTGAAATATTCTAACACAAACTTTTGCTGGAGGCTATTCAGCTTTTTTTCATTGGCTAAAAAAATATTTTTTCTTTTCAGTTCTCTTTGAATGTCATTCCAGATGTTGTCAAATTCTATCTGAAGCTCAATGGTTTTGTCCTGTATGTCTTCGAGAATTTTTTCGGGGTGGACTTCCAGGTGCATTCTTGATTTGTTGCCTAGCTCAATCATTCTTTTCAAAGTGGCTACGCGCACCCTGTAAAACTCATCGAGGTTGTTGGAGAAAATCCCTAGAAAACGAATGCGCTCCTTCAAAGGAACTGTTTCGTCTGCTGCTTCCTGTAATACTCTGCTGTTGAAAGCAAGCCAGCTGATGTCTCTTATGATTGATTTTCTTCTATGCAAAGCAATGCGCGTTTTTCGCACTGTGAAGTTAGTTTATCAGGGCTGATTTATGGGTTACGGCAATATTAAATTTTTATCAACGCAAAAAGGCTATTGCAGACTTTCAATGATTTTGGTTGTCGATACGCCTTCAATCATGTCAGCCAGTACTACCTTCCCTCCGTTTTCAATAACCTCTTTTGCTCCGGCAATCTGCTCGACCCTATAGTCGCCGCCTTTCACCAAAACATCGGGCATGATAGCTTTTATCAGATTCAGGGGAGTGTCTTCTTCAAAAATAATCACTGCGTCAACCATTGCCAATGAGGCAAGCATCAATGCTCGGTGTTGTTCAGTATGTATGGGCCGGTTCGGACCTTTCAGCCTTTTTACAGAAGCATCTGAATTGACCCCAACTACCAAAATGTCGCCCAGTGATGCCGCTTGAGTCAATGATGCCAGATGTCCGTGATGCAACAAATCAAAAACACCGTTGGTAAAAACAATATTTTTCGACTTCAGACGAGACTGGTTTGCTTCACGAATAAAATTTTCTCTGGTAAAAACTTTTTGGGGAATTAGATTTGCGGCTTTCACTGTTCAGTATTTTTTATGAGATAATTTTTCGGCTGCCTGTTGATATAGGGCAGAAGAATCAGGCAAATCAAGCCCGTGATGATGACAATAGAAGTTGATACTCCCCACATGAGCCAACCAAAGGCTTTTCCAAGCGAAGCACCAATGCCGTATATCAAAAGTGTTTGCATGACAAAAATCGGGAATGAACCAATTCCGCCAGGAGTAATGATGATGGCAAGTGTAGATAATGCAAGCACGGAAAAAGCAACCTGAATGCTCAGATGCTGTATGCCTGCCATGGCCTTAAAGCCAATATATATCTGCAGCAAATACATTGCCCAGATGAAAAGCGTGTGCAGAATGAATGCTTTTTTGTTTTTTAATTTTTTGATGGAAGTCAATCCTTCAGTTACACCCATTATGATACCTTTTATTTTTTTTACCGCACTATTGTTGGGGAATTTTTTAAACATCCATCTTGAAATTAGAATTATCAGTATCAGCACCACAATCGAAAACGTAAGTTTGAGCCAGGGTGACATGCCGCTGGATCGGGTCAGTTTACTGAGTTCGTTTTTTACATAAAATCCAATCTGGTCAATCTGAATCAGCACAGTGATGACAACGAAAATGATGTAGCAAAGCATATCGAATGTTCTTTCAATAATGATGGTGCCAATCAGTCTTTCGGCCTGCATTTTTTCATATCTGGCCAGAAATGTACATTTAAGAACCTCGCCTAATCGGGGTATGGCAGAGTTTGCCAAATAGCCAATCATGGTTACCGAGAAAACATTTTTCAGTTTGGGTTGATATCCCATTGGCTCCATCATCAACATCCACCTCATGGCACGGCTGATGTGACTGGCTATACCCATCAATGCAATAGGAAAAATAAGCCAGTAATTCGCGTTGCTCAACGCAGTATTAAATTCTGCCTTTTCCTGACTGGACATCGATCTCAATTGCCACCAGACTAGAAACAATCCACCACCCAGAAAAAAAATATATTGAAGTATGGAAATTACGCGTTTACGCATAGAGGCTTACAAGTTACTAAGTAATTTTTGTTTTTAGGTATTGGCTGAGGTCAATTTAAGGTCATATTGTCAATTAATCTCACCTCATTCAAATAAGCTGCAATCAATGCAACAGTCTGATCATTTCCATTCCATTCTTCCAATATATTCAGTTTGGTATCAGTAATGGTAACATAATCCGGTTTGAATCCTTTTAAAAGAAGTTTTTCTTCGGCAGTTTTTTTAATATCGGATAAGGAACCTGCTTTCAGATTGTATCGAATCCATTTCAAAACGGAATAGATCTCAGATGCCAGTAATTTTTCGGAAGAATTCAATCGCTCATTTCTGCTGCTCATGGCTAGTCCCGATTTTTCTCTTACGGTAGGTATGATGTGAGTTTGGGTATGATGACCTCTCATCTCAATCATTTTGTCAATAACCATACACTGCTGATAGTCTTTTTGTCCGAGGTACAGATTGTGGCAATGGATGATGGATAGCAGGATGTCAACTACCTGACAAACGCCCTGAAAATGACCCGGACGGTAATGGCCTTCTAGTATTTTTTCCAGATGGCCAAGTTCATAATAAGTGCTCTTGAAATTGTTTGGATAAATCTCCTCCTGATTCGGCAAAAATAACAAATCGCATTTTTCCGCTTCGAGCAACTCAATATCTTTTTCTACAGAGACAGGATATTTCTTCAGGTCTTGGAGATTATTGAATTGCTTCGGGTTTACAAAAATACTACAAACAGTATAGTCGTTTTCTGCCTTACTCTTTCGAATGAGAGTCAAATGTCCATCATGCAATGCTCCCATTGTAGGCACATAGCCAATTTTTAATCCGCTATCTCTTTGATTATCAATAATTGATCTGGTTGCCGCTACACGCTTGCTTATTATCATTTTTACTTTTATGTATTTTGAAAATTAATTGATAGTATGTGTTCGATTTTTTATCTGTACCTTTGCACACCTAAGTTTTATCTTTGCGCACTAACTAAGCACAAATGTCTACAAAAAAAAGAATATTATTTATTGCAAATGAAATGTCACCCTATTTGGAGTTGACTGAATTTGCAGAAATAATCAACAAGCTTGCTGTTTTATCCAATGACAATAATTTTGAAGTACGTTGCATCATGCCCCGTTTTGGTATCATCAACGAGAGACGTCATCGGTTGCATGAGGTTGTAAGGCTGTCGGGCATAAATGTAACCATTGACAATGACGATTATCCTTTGGTAATAAAAGTGGCCTCGCTACCGAATGCCAGGCTACAGGTATATTTTTTGGACAATGACGATTTCTTCAAACGTAAGCATATTTTTACAGATGAAAAAGACAAGTGGTACGAGGACAATGGGTTGAGAACTGTGCTTTTTTGTAAAGGTGCGCTCGAGACCGTAAAAAAATTCGGATGGCCTCCCGACATTATTCATTGCAGTGGATGGATGACCGGACTGATTCCAATGTTCATTCGGGTTGGTTATAAAAAAGAACCCGTTTTCAGCAACAGTAAAATTGTATTCACCATTGGTCATAATACATTCAAGGAAAAACTTGGAAGTAATTTTCTGAAGATGGCAACTATTAATGATCACATCACTGCAAAAGAGCTCAGTCATTACAAAGATATAAACAATGTCGCCATGTTCAGAGGTGGTGCTCAGTTTGCGGATGCCATTACTTTTGGATCAGAGGATACGGATAAAAAGCTTTTGGAAGAATTTTCAAAAGTGAAGGGCAAGAAAGTGATCAAATACAATCCTGAAAGCGATCTTACCGAATACCTTCAACTTTATACAGATTTGTCTAAATAGGCATTAAAAAATTTCCATAAAAATCAATGGTGTTTAAAAAGAAATTCTTCAATCTTTTTTTGATCATTTTTTCTGCGTCACTCATAATGTGCGGCTGCAATAAACTTGATACTACCACCATTGGAACCGACCTCGTTCCGGAAGTTGACAATATCAATACATTTGCGGATACATTGGAGGTGCTCTCTACTCAAGGAGCTTTCGAAGGTACTTATAAAGACACTACCAAACTCAGTCTGACAGAAGAATATGTAGTAGGGAAAGTGAATGACCCCTTGCTCGGAGAGACCAGTGCTGCTCTTTATCTTCAGCTGAAACCACCTTTCTATCCTTATTATATTGGCAAGCTGCCAAAAGATACCATCGTACAGGCAGATTCGGTTGTGCTTTGCCTGAGCTACAAATCTTTCTGGGGCGACAGCACACAGCCTGTTCAGTTGCAGGTTTTCAGAGTTTCAGAAGATGCGCATGGAGAATGGGATTCCACATCTTCTTACAGGAATATCAACTATGCTCCTGGTCTAGATGAGGCTTTAAGTCAGCCCCAAACAATTGATATCAGAACATTAAAGAATTATGTCAAAATAGGTAAAAACGATTCCGTAAACAATCAAATCAGGATTAAACTCTCCGATCAGTTCAGAGACCAGTTGTTTTCCAGAGATACAACTGTTAACCGTTCCTTTAGAAACGATACGCTCTTCAGATTTTTCAATAATGGATTCGCTGTTGTTGCCAAATCCGGAAATTCTCTGATGTATGTAAATCTTCTGGAGAACACAACCAGGCTTGAATTGCATTACAAGAAAAAGAATAACAGCCCGGTTGATACGGTCTATTCCAGCTTTTACTTCAACTCCGGATTGCAGGGTGAAATCATAAGAAGATCTTCTCTGGCTAACAATATCAAAAGAAATAGAAATGCATTACCCAGTGGTGACCAGGAGTTATACCTGCAAACTACTCCAGGTACTTTTGCTAATGTTAGTATTCCGGGTTTATCCAATTACAGCAACAGAGTCATACATCGCGCAGAGTTACAGATTTCACAAATACCTGATCCTGTAAATGATGCCATTTATCGAGAGCCGGGCTTTCTTTATCTCGACCTTGTGGATACAGGAATCAATAAATGGAAGCCCGTTTATTTTGACTTGAATCCAAGCTCATTATATGACCCCGATTTTAAAACCATTGGATTGCCTTATTTTCCTGCAAACGGAAATGTTGATATTGCCTACTATGG
>VERM01000063.1 GCA_018882645.1 Ferruginibacter sp. | reverse complement strand
TTAATGAGCTCATCAAGCAAATGATTGAAATGGATATGAATGCTTTCGAGAAGACGCTTGAAATGCACATCAACACCAGGGGTATTGAGAAGACCATTACCCAAATTATTTTCAGTTACATGGAAAAAATAGGCGTGTTGTGGCAAACCAATCATATCAATCCCGCTCAGGAACACCTGGTTTCCAATATTATACGCCAAAAATTGATCGTTGGAATCGAGGGTATTCAAACTCCATTAAAATCTACCAAGTCCATTTTGCTTTTTTTACCGGAAGCGGAATATCATGAGTTAGGACTATTGTTTATGTACTACTTGCTCAAAAGCAGGGGAGTGAATGTTATTTATTTGGGATCCAACGCACCGCTATCCGATGTTGCTTATGTTGCAAAACTTAAAAAACCCGATTATATTTATTCTCACATTACTCGTCCTGCCAGTAATTTCAACTTTGAAAAGTTTCTTCTCACCGTCAATAAAAACTTCAAAGATATTCCCTTTATCATTTCCGGTCAGCTTACCAACAGCTACGAAAAGAAAATCCAACCCCCGGTCATTTTTAAAAGATCTTTTTCAGAGGTAATGAATTTTATATCTAATATGTAGAATTTAATTTCAAAAAAATTAAACAAAATTATTTTTTTGTGCCATTTAATTTGTTTAGCTTTATGCCATAAAAATTAAACAATATTATATGGGTACCTCAGAATTAGACCAGCTGATTATTGGAAACGTAGATTTCCTTAAGCCTTTCGCATTCACCCTAACCCGTGATACTGAATCTGCAAAAGATCTGACTCAAGAGACCATATATAAGGCACTTGCCAATAGAGACAAATACAATGTAGGCACAAATGTCAAAGCATGGATGTATACCATCATGCGCAATATTTTTATCAATAACTATAGAAGAAAAAACAGACAGAATGTAATTTTTGACAACACTCCAAACGATTTTTTACTCGATCACAATCAGTCTGCCGTATCCAATAGTGCCGAATCCAATCTTAAGTTGAAAGAAATTAAAACGGCCATTAATAATTTACCGGACATCTTCAAGCATCCTTTCATTTTGTATTATGAAGGCTATAAGTACAATGAAATTGCAGAATACCTCCATGAGCCACTGGGCACTATAAAAAGCCGTATTCATTTTGCGCGTAAACTATTAAAAGAAGAGATCTCCCGTTATTAATCTGCCTCATTGATTTAATTCTCTTATCTTACAGCAGTGAAAAAAGCAATTGTTATCGGAAGCGGGTTCGCCGGCATGTCTGCCGCATCCTTTTTGGCACAAGCTGGATGGGATGTAACCGTTTTGGAAAAACATGCTTTGCCAGGCGGAAGAGGAAGAAAATTCTCTGCGGAGGGATTTACTTTTGATATGGGTCCCAGTTGGTACTGGATGCCTGATGTTTTTGAGCGTTATTTCAATTGTTTTAATAAAAAAGTTTCTGATTATTATCAGCTTACAAGGCTGGATCCTTCTTATCGTGTGTACTACAATGACGGACCGCTCGATATACCTGCAAACTTGGAAGCATTCAGGCATATGTTCGAATCCATTGAGACGGGAAGTGCTGCCAGACTGGATAAGTTTTTAAAAGAAGCCGAATATAAATATCAGGTAGGCATTCATAAGCTGGTGCATAAACCTGGAAGAAGTATTTCTGAATTTCTTGATCTTGATCTTGCAAAAGGTTTGTTTAAACTGGATGTATTTACCTCTATGAAATCTCATGTGCGTAAATATTTTAAGCATCCTAAACTTATTCAGCTGATGGAGTTTCCTGTTCTTTTTCTGGGAGCCTTGCCGGCAGATATTCCCGCACTCTACAGCCTGATGAATTACGCCGATATCAAATTGGGAACATGGTATCCTCAGGGAGGAATGTGTAAAATTGCGGAAGCCATGTACAAACTGGCTCTAGAACTTGGTGTAAAATTTAAGTTTAACTGCAATGTGGAGGAAATAGTCATTGAAAAAAATAAGGCTAGGAAAATTATTGCATCTGATACCACAATGTCCGGCCAGCCCCAACAATTATTCGAAGCTGATGTTTTTATCGGCGGAGCGGATTATCATTTTATTGAAAATCAACTACTTCCAACAAGCTGCAGGTCATATTCCGAGCAATATTGGAATAAAAGAGTGATGGCGCCTTCTTGTCTTTTGTATTATGTAGGACTAAATAAAAAGCTTAATGACATCACGCATCACTCTTTGTTTTTTGATGTGGATTTTGATCTTCACGGGAAAGAAATCTATGCCAATCCTAAATGGCCTACCGAGCCACTGTTTTATGTAAGTGCTACATCTCAAACGGATGTGTCTGTTGCCCCAGAAAACTGTGAAAATCTTTTCTTTCTAATTCCTGTAGCTGCAGGGCTTGAAGAAGATAATGAAGAGGTTAGAGAACAATATTTTCAGAAAATTGTTAAACGTTTTGAAAAAATAACCGGAAATGTTATCTCAGATTCCGTTATCTTTAAAAGATCTTATGCTGTAGCTGATTTCAAAAGAGATTACAATGCGTTTAAAGGGAATGCATATGGGCTGGCCAATACGCTTTGGCAAACATCCATTCTAAAACCCTCTCTGAAAAGTAAAAAAGTGGATAATCTCTTTTATACCGGTCAGCTTACAGTCCCCGGACCAGGTGTTCCCCCCTCATTAATCAGCGGGGAGGTGGTTTCGAAAGAAATAAATAAGTTGCTTAAATAAAAGAACATGTTACAGCTTTTCCACAACGTTAGTACGGAGTGCAGCAAAATCACAACCAAACGATACAGTACCTCTTTCAGTACTGCCATACGCTTACTTCATAAAGACCTTCGTACACCCATTTATCATATCTATGGTTTTGTTCGGTTTGCTGACGAAATTGTAGACACCTTTCATGAATATGATAAACAAACGCTCTTAGATGAGTTTATGAAAGAAACCTATCTTTCTTTTGAAAGAGGTATCAGCCTCAATCCCATCCTCAACAGTTTTCAGCAAGTCGTTAACAAATACAATATCGAAAAAGATCTGGTAGATGCTTTTTTTGCCAGCATGAAATCTGATCTGAGTAAGACAGCCTATGATGATCAGGGTTACAGGGATTACATATACGGAAGTGCTGAGGTGGTGGGATTGATGTGCCTTTTTGTTTTCTGTGATGGCAACAAACAATTGTATGATCAGCTTAAGCCTTATGCACAAGCACTCGGAGCCGCTTTTCAAAAAGTAAATTTTCTGCGTGATGTTAAAGCGGATGCAGAAAATCTTAAAAGGGTTTATTTCCCCGGTGTCGATTTCAGTAATTTTACTTACGATGCAAAATATCAAATCGAAGCAGATATCCAAAATGACTTTGCCAAAGCGTATGAAGGAATTTTAAAGCTTCCCGTAAAAGCTAGATTCGGAGTGTATGTGGCTTATAAATATTACCTTTCCTTGTTTAAAAAAATCAAACGTGCCCGACCGGCAATCCTGTTGGAGGATAGAATACGTATACCTAATTATTCAAAGGCCTTTATTGTGATGAGAGCGGGATTAAGAAGTCAATTAAATATTTTATAATAATCAACTATGCACACTGAAGTAATACTGGTGAATGAGCATGATGAAGAAATTGGCGTCATGGAAAAACTGGAGGCACATCAAAAAGGTATGCTTCATCGTGCTTTCAGCGTTTTTGTTTTCAACAAAAAAGGAGAATTGCTATTGCAGCAGAGGGCTTCAGGTAAATATCACAGTGCCGAATTGTGGACCAATACCTGCTGCAGCCATCCTTCTCCCGGAGAAGATATCTCTCAGGCTGCTCAAAGGAGATTGCGTGAAGAAATGGGATTCAATACTTCGCTGGATCATGCATTTCATTTTATTTATAAGACGGATTTCGAAAACGGTTTAATGGAGCATGAACTGGATCATGTTTTTATCGGACAATATGACGGACCTATCGAACCGAATACAGATGAAGTCAAAGACTTTTGCTTCATGAAGGTGCCCGCTATCCTGGAAAGTATGGAACAGCGACCTCTTAAATATACTTCATGGTTTAAAATAGCCTTACCAAGACTTGCTAACAGTTTTGCTTCAAGTGCAGTTCAATGAGTACTTCTTCCATTTCAAAAAAGGCTGTCGTTATAGGTGCCGGCGTTGCCGGATTAGCCATGGCTGTCCGTTTGGCTGTTCAAGGCTTTAGTGTTGAAGTTTTTGAGAGCAACGATTATCCAGGGGGGAAGTTGTCCCATTTTGAAAAAGACGGTTTTCATTTTGATGCCGGACCTTCTTTGTTTACACAGCCTCAAAATATTGAAGATCTTTTCGAATTTGCAGGAGCGTCTATTCATGAATATTTTACTTACGAAAAGGTTGATGTGGCTTGTCAATATTTCTTTGAAGATAAAAAAATCATCAAGGCACATTCAGATAAAGACAAATTTGCCAATGAGCTTTTTGAAAAATTAGGAGAAGACCCAATGTCACTCCATCGTTATTTGTCTGATGCTGAAAAGCTATATGAAAATGTAGGCTCTATTTTTCTCAATCACTCCTTACACAAAAAAGACACCTGGTTGCACCGGAGGATATGGAAGGCCCTTCGAACTGTAAAGATTTCTTATCTGATGAGTACACTCAATCGTCACAATGAAAAGCGATTTAAAACCAAAGAATCTGTGCAGATTTTTAATCGATTTGCCACCTACAATGGAAGTAATCCATACAAAGCTCCAGGCATGTTAAGTGTAATACCGCATCTGGAACAAAATCAGGGTACCTACTATCCTCATGGCGGCATGATCAGTATAACCAATGCCTTGTATAGACTAGCTTTGAATAAAGGAGTTTTGTTTCATTTTGGTTCCAAGGTTCAACAGATTGTACATCATCAGAAAAAAGTAAAAGGAATTGAAGTAAACAATCAATTCTTTCCGTCTGACATTGTTGTCAGTAATGCCGATATTTATTTTACCTATAAAAATTTACTTGGTGATTCATTAAAGTCAGATAAATTGCTTCAGCTTGAAAGAAGCAGCAGTGCATTGATTTTTTATTGGGGCATAGGAAAATCATTCGACCAGCTGGGGTTACACAATATCTTATTCAGTAAAAATTATAAAGAAGAATTTGACGCATTATTTCATACCAAAACCCTTTTTGATGACCCCACCATATATATTAATATCACCGGAAAGCACGACAAGGCACATGCGCCTGAGGGGAAAGAGAACTGGTTTGTGATGATCAATGCACCAGCCAATTACGGGCAAGACTGGAATACGTATAAAGAAAAAACCAAAAAAGCGGTTATCAATAAAATCAATCGAATATTGAATACCGATATCCATTCCCTCATTGAAACAGAAGAAATACTGGATCCGGTATCCATTGAGACCAAAACAGGAAGTTATATGGGGTCACTTTATGGAACAAGTTCCAATGCAAGACTGGCTGCTTTTCTGAGGCCGGCCAATTTCGCCCAATCAATAAAAGGGTTATATTTTTGTGGCGGTACAGTTCATCCCGGAGGAGGAATTCCTCTTTGTTTGAAAAGTGCATATATCACGGCTGAATTAATTAAGGCTGAAAATAAAAATTGATAGCATCAAAATTGAGTCGATTTATTTCTGAAAATACAATTCTTAAGTTTTTGAAAAACATAAAAAAAACATCATTGGCTACGGCTGTTGCCATTCTGTTTCATGTTATAGGATTTGTCGGAATTGTTTTTTTCAATGCTTCATATTTTATTCATACTACGCCGATTAATCTGTTGTTGATGTTTCTTTTGATTTTGTATACGCAGCCGAATAAAAATACATCGTTTTATATTTTTATTGCATTCTGTTTTATTTTGGGGATTGTTGTTGAGCTTATCGGAACCCAAACAGGAATATTATTTGGCAATTACGCATATGGAAATGTTTTGGGCCCTTCTCTAAAAAGCGTTCCTTTGATTATCGGCATTAACTGGTTTATTGTGATATATTGCTGTGGCGTTTCAATAGAGACGTTGTTTTTCCGACTTTCTCAAAAACTAAAAAGCAATTCAGGTATAGACTCCTCCAGGTTTAAAGTGCTATCGCTTATATTTGACGGAGCTTGCCTTGCAGTATTTTTTGATTGGCTGATGGAGCCGGTAGCCATTTATTTGGGTTATTGGAAATGGGTGGGCGAGATCCCATTGTTCAACTATGTCTGCTGGTTTTTAGTCAGCATGATATTGTTGAGTCTGTTTCACTTGCTTAAATTCGATAAACGAAACAAATTCGCTGTACATTTGTTATTAATACAGGCGATGTTTTTTTTACTGCTAAGAACTTTTTTATGAATTGGCTTTTGTTTTTTTTAATCATACTGGCCACTTTTATTATCATGGAAGGTATAACATGGTTAACCCATCGTTATGTGATGCATGGATTCCTTTGGATTTTGCATGAAGATCATCATCGTCCCGGCCCCGGCTTTTTTGAAAAAAACGATGCGTTCTTTCTCATATTTGCCATTCCAAGCTGGCTTTGCATCATGCTGGGTCTGCAAAATCAATATTATTGGGTAGCTGCAATCGGCTTTGGTATTGCATTATATGGCTTCGCTTATTTTATTGTTCATGAGGTGATTATTCATCAGCGGTTTAAATGGTTCTCAAAGAGCGATAATACATACATCAGAACCATTCGATGGGCACATAAAATGCATCATAAACATCTTGGTAAAGAAGACGGAGAAAGTTTTGGTATGTTGTTTGTGGCAAAAAAATATTTTGATAAGGTAAGAGAAGACAAGAAAATACAATCACGAAAAAAATAAAACTCGCAATCTGTTAGTTGAATCCTCATTATACATACTCAGCCATCCTTATTTGCGCTCTTGCAGGCCCTCTTCTTCTCAGTTTTGATAAAAAAG
Organism: Ferruginibacter sp.; assembly: GCA_018882645.1. Taxonomy (GTDB): domain Bacteria; phylum Bacteroidota; class Bacteroidia; order Chitinophagales; family Chitinophagaceae; genus Ferruginibacter. Next base: position 838 of record VERM01000063.1, on the reverse strand, counting down.
TAGCCTTCTACAAAAAATGGAAGTTTCTTTTCCCTTCCATGCTGCTTCCTGCATTTTTTTATATCGCCTGGGACATATGGTTTACCGATATGGGCGTTTGGTCATTTAATGAATCCTATATTCTTCCCATTAAAAAAGTATTCAACCTCCCAATTGAAGAGGTTTTGTTTTTTTTCATTGTGCCTTATTGCTCAGTGTTTATCTATGAATGTATAAAATGTTATTTTCCCCGTCTAAAAGAATCTTTAATAGTGGAAAGAATAGTCCAGATTTTGGCTATACTTCTTTTTGTGTTTGCCATGTTTTTCTGTAAACGTTATTATACTTTTGTTACGTTTTCACTGAATAGCATCATACTTTTTTTATTTTTTATTTTCAGAAATATATTCAGGGGATTGGACATGACAGTTTTTTTTATTTCCTATCTCTTCACATTAATACCTTTTTTGGTGGTCAATGGATTACTCACCGCTTTGCCTGTTGTGCGCTATAATGATTTACAGAATATGGGAATAAGGATCTATACTATACCGTTCGAAGATATATTTTATGGAATGTTGCTCATTTTTTTAAATGTATGGGGGTACGAATCCCTAAGCAAAAAATAAAACCTAGTTAACAGGCAGTCAAACATTTATTCCTTGCTGACAAATATTTTTGTTTCCTACACGATTATTAATTTATTTTTTTATCAGTGAAACATTGAGTAACTTTAATGTCTGCTTCTGGGGGAAAATCCCTCGCCTTTAGGCGAAGACTTTAGTTTGATATCTTTGTTTGATGCAAAACTATAGGAAAACCTCCCATACTACATATGATTGTAAATATCATATAGTTT
>VERM01000062.1 GCA_018882645.1 Ferruginibacter sp. | reverse complement strand
AAATTGAACCTCAGGTACTGGTGGATAAAATATGCAGCGATCAGACCATTGCGATGGCAAAAGAATGTTTAAGAGAAGTTGTAATAAGCGGTACTGCCAAAAAACTCAACGATACTTTATATGATATTTCAGGCAAAACGGGTACTGCGGTTTCGGCTCAAAATAACAATGGGTATAACAAATCAAATAAAGTGTATCAAACATCATTTATTGGCTTTTTCCCGTCAGATAAACCTGTTTATACGATGGCTGTGGTTATCCAAAATACGAGCGCTTCAGGTTTAAAATCCGGTGCAGATGTTTCGGGTACTGTTTTCAAGCGAATCAGTAATCAGATTTATAACAGGCTGTTGAAGAAGCCGGAAAAAACATCAAAAATCAATAAGGTTTCAGATACAATCAGTCATAGGTATATTGGATCAAATAAAGATTTTAAAACAATATATCAATACATGAATCTTTCAGTATCGGATTCCAATCAAAATTCCGAATGGGCAATGTCTGAGTTGAAGAAAGATAAAGCAACTCTATTGAAATATTCAGAAACGCTATCTGGGAATAATCAAGTTACTCCAAATCTAAAAGGTTTGGGATTAAAAGATGCGATTCAGGTGCTGGAGAAAATGGGTTTTACAACAGTGGTAGTGGGAAAAGGAAGAGTGGTGGAGCAAAGCGTTGCTTCCGGGACTCCCTTCAAAAAAGGTCAAAAAATTATATTAATGCTCAATTAAGAGCTTGTAATGCTGAAAGAATTATTAAATAAAATTCCAATCCTTTCTGTTCATGGCGAAACAGAAATAGAAATAAAGGATCTGATTACAGATTCAAGAAAAGTGTCTCCCGGAAGTTGTTTTATAGCCATCAGAGGCCTGGTCAATGATGGACACGATTTTATTCATATTGCAATTCAAAATGGAGCAACAGCTATAGTGGCCGAATATTTACCCAGTACACTTGTTGAGAATATTACGTATGTATTGGTAGAAAACAGTGCCATTGCTGCAGGAAAAATGAGTCATCTTTTCTACGGAGAACCTTCTTTGAAAATGAAAGTGATCGGTGTGACCGGAACCAATGGTAAAACGACTATTGCCACCCTTTTATGGAAGTTGTTTTCAGCCAAAGGTTATCAATGTGGGTTGGTAAGTACAGTTCAAAATCGAATTGGAAATGAGATATTGGAGGCTACTCATACTACTCCAGATGCAATTTCGCTGAATTATCTGCTCGGGCATATGCAGCAAAGCGGTTGTACCCACGTATTTATGGAATGCAGTAGCCATGCAATTCATCAGTATAGGATTTCAGGTATTGAATTCTCGGTTGCCATTTTCAGTAATATTTCTCATGATCATCTGGATTATCACAAGACTTTTGAAGAGTATATAAGAGTTAAAAAATCATGGTTTGATTCGTTAAGCTCTAAAACAATTGCAATCAGCAATGCAGATGACAAGAGGGGTGTAGTGATGTTGCAAAATACTTCGGCAAAAAAATTTTTTTACAGCCTGAAGACGCTCGCTGATTTTAAAGGTAAGATTCTTGGAAATGATCTTACAGGGCTACACCTGCAGATTGATGAAATTGATGTCCATTTCAGACTGATTGGAGAGTTTAATGCTTACAATCTGCTTGCAGTCTATGCTGCGGCTGTATCGTTAGGGGAAAATAAAACTGAAATTTTAAAAATTTTAAGTCAGCTCACCGGTGCGGAAGGCAGATTTGAGTATTTGCGAAGCAGTAGAAAAAATGTTGTGGGTATAGTCGATTATGCACATACTCCTGATGCGTTGTTGAATGTTTTGGCTACGATAAAAAAGCTTCGTCTGGGAGAAGAAAAAATCATTACAGTTGTGGGTTGCGGAGGAAACAGAGACACAGAGAAAAGACCTGTGATGGCAGAGGTTGCTTGTCAATATAGCGATAAAGTTATTTTGACATCAGATAATCCTAGGAATGAGGATCCTAATGAGATTCTAAAACAAATGGAGCAGGGCGTGAATGTAGTTGCCAGAAAAAAATGTATCACAATCACTGACAGAAGAGAGGCGATAAAAACAGCTGTGAGTTTTTCAGATAAAGATGATATCGTGCTTGTAGCAGGGAAAGGACATGAAAAATACCAGGAAATCAGTGGTGTAAAATATGATTTCGATGATCGAAAGGTGTTGGAGGAAATGTTTGATTTAATGGATAAATAAAATGCTAAAAGAAAAGTATCAAAACAAACGAATCTCAAATTAACAAAGCATAAAAAGAAATAGATGTTGTATCATTTTTTTCAATGGTTATCTAAAGAAAGCTACCGGTTTCCCGGAATCGGTGTTTTTCAGTTCATCAGCTTTAGGGTGATACTTGCATTGATTTTTTCTTTAATCATCACATTGTTGTACGGAAAAAGAGTAATTCGGTTATTACAAAAAAACCAGTTAGGAGAATCGGTAAGAGATCTGGGTCTGGCAGGTGAGCAGCAAAAAAAAGGAACTCCTACAATGGGAGGGATCATCATCATTCTTGCCATTATCGTTCCTACACTTCTTTTCGCAAATCTCGATAAAGTATATGTCCGTTTGATGATTTTATGCACGATTTGGTTGGGTGCTATCGGATTCATCGATGATTATCTAAAAATCCGGGCTAAAAGAATTGCAAAAGCGAAAGGTATTGAATATAAAAAATCTGATAGTGACGGCTTGGCTGGCAGGTTTAAAATTTTTGGTCAGGTTATGTTGGGTATTATAGTGGGTGCAACCTTGTATTTTAATCAAAGTGTAGTAGTAAAAAGAGAGGTGTTTTCTTCAGCGAAATCAATATCATCCGAGAATAAACTGATGAATATAAAATATGATACAATAATGGTGGATGGCAAAAAACGTGTATTCACGGATGCGAAAAATTTGATAACGACTATCCCATTTGTGAAAGGTCATGAATTCAATTATGCCAAGCTTCTACCCAAAGGTTGGGAAGATTATACCTATATTATTTATATCATCATTGTGATTTTTATTGTAACTGCTGTTTCGAACGGAGCCAATATCACAGATGGTCTAGACGGCCTGGCTACAGGCGTAAGTGCAATCATTGGGATATGTCTGGGAATCTTCGCATATGTAAGCGGTAACATCAAATTTGCTGAATATCTCAATATCATGTATATCCCCAATCTCGGAGAATTATCCATTTTTATTGCCGCTTTTGTGGGTGCTTGTATTGGTTTCTTGTGGTACAACTCCTATCCCGCTCAGGTTTTTATGGGAGATACGGGAAGCCTTGCACTTGGTGGAATTATCGCATCTCTTGCAATCATTGTGAGGAAGGAATTATTGATTCCAATTTTTTGTATGGTTTTTTTAGTTGAAAATATGAGTGTCATCATTCAGGTAAGCTATTTCAAGTATACGAAGAAAAAGTATGGGGAAGGAAGAAGGGTTTTTCTTATGAGCCCCTTACATCATCATTTTCAGAAAAAAGGATATCACGAAAGCAAAATTGCTGTGAGGTTTTGGATCGTAACTATTTTAAGTGTGGCTTTGGCAATTGTTACTTTGAAAATGAGATAACAGTAGAAAATTTTAGTTCTGTGTTCGATATAAATAATTATTCTATGTTCTATTGAAAACCAAGATACCCGTTAAATTCTATGCTTTTGAAAAACCATTTTTATCTGTATTCGAAATTTTACAGTAAAGCTGCATCACTTCATTGAATGTATAAAGATGTTGTCCTGTAAATATCAATACCGTTGAAAAACCATTTTTATCCTTTATCAAAAACCTTAAAGGGATTGGCCTGCTCTTTATCGTTATTAAAAACTATTACTGGCTAAAAGATTAAAACTTTTCATTTTTAACTCATGAGCAAGCGAATTGTTATACTGGGTGCCGGAGAAAGCGGAGTAGGGGCTGCTCTTCTTGCCAAGCAGCAAGGGTATAATGTGTTTGTAAGCGATGGTGGATTGATTTCTGAAAAATTTAAATCTGAACTTGTACAGGCTTCCATTTTTTTTGAAGAGGGCAAACATACTGAGGAGGAGATACTTCTTGCTGAAGAGGTAATAAAGAGTCCGGGTATTTCAGAACAGGCATCGATTGTCAGAAAAATCCGTGAAAAAAATATAAATATCATCAGTGAAATTGAATTTGCATTCCGATACAAAGGAGACAGCAAGTTGATTGCAATAACAGGTAGTAATGGAAAAACCACTACCACAGCGTTGACATATCATATTTGCAAGCATGCCGATGCCAATTGTGCCCTTGTTGGAAATATTGGTTATTCATTTGCAAGGCAGATCGCAATTGAACCCAAATCCATTTATGTTGTGGAAGTGAGTTCATTTCAGTTGGATGATATCACTTCATTCCGTCCTGACGTAGCTGTGCTGACAAATATTACTGAAGATCATCTAGACAGATACGAATACAAATTGGAGAATTACGTCAGAAGTAAATTCAGAATCACAGAGAATCAATCGGAGAACGACGTTTTCATCTATAATCTGGATGATCAAGTTACCATGAATGCTTTATCTAAATATCCCATTAAATCAACCCAAGCTCCCATCACTATGAGTAGAGAACTACCACAAGGCGCTTTTTTAACCAATGCGCAAATGCATTTAAAATGGAAAAATGAAGAGATGAGAATGAGTATTGAGGACTTTGCCCTGAAGGGTAAGCACAATCAATACAACAGTATGGCTGCGAGTATGGCGGCTACTGCAATTGATATTCGTAAGGAAAAAATAAGAGAAGCATTGCAATCTTTTGAAAGTCTCGAACATAGAATGGAGCATGTGGCTTCCATCAAAGGAGTTGATTTTATTAATGATAGTAAGGCTACCAATATCAATAGCACATGGTTTGCGCTCGAAAGTATGAAAAAGCCAGTTATACTTATCCTTGGCGGTGTGGATAAAGGAAACGATTATAATCTCTTAAGGGATCTGGTTGCTGAAAAAGTAAAAGTAATTGTTTGTATGGGGAAAGATAACAGTAAGATCAATGAGGTTTTTGGAGATATTGTACCCATAATGATAAATACAGAAAATGCAGTTGATGCCGTTAATGCCTCATTTCATTATGCAGAAAAAGGGGATGTTGTATTGCTGAGCCCGGCATGTGCAAGTTTTGATTTATTTAAAAATTATGAAGATAGAGGTAAGCAATTTAAACAGGCCGTAAAAAACTTATAATTATTAATTCTCTAAAATGTTTGGATTAAACTCCATATTTCGAAAAAAGTTAGTCACCAATCAGGGAGAAATTGCTCAATCTTCCTATGTTGGCCTTAGTGATGTTGGAGAAAATATTGTGAGCAATACGAAGGGAGACAGAGTGATTTGGTCTATAGTGGTTATTCTCACACTGGCCAGTTTGTTATTGGTTTACAGCAGTACTGGCTTGCTCGCTTTCAGAAGTAGCAAAACCGCTGAGAGTTATTTGTTTAAACAGTTTGCTTTTATTATTTCCGGACTTGTAATCATTTATTTTGCGCATCGCATCAATTATACTATTTATTCTAAAGTTGCTCTAATTCTGTTTATAATTTCAGTTCCGTTACTGTTGTTTACTTTGTTTTTTGGTGTTGAATTGAACTCGGGAAGCAGATGGATTAAGCTGCCAATTATCAATATGACGTTACAAACCTCCGATTTGGCCAAGCTTGCTCTTTTTATGTATTTGAGCAGAATGCTAAGTAAGAAGCAGCACGTTATCAAGGATTTTAAGAAAGGGTTTTTACCTATCATTATTCCGGTTATTTTGATATGTCTTCTGATTGCTCCGGCCAATTTATCAACTTCATTATTGATTGGTGGTACGAGTATGTTATTGATGTTTATTGGAAGAGTTCGAACCAGGCATATATTATTGACGGTTGGTGTTGCAATGATTCCATTGGCGATTTTGTTGAGCATTGCGATTTCTACTTACGACAAAAAAACGCAACAGACGAAAGGACTTCCTTCGTTTATGTCAGAGGGAAGGATTCCAACATGGATCAGCAGGATTCAGACATTCATTTACAGTTCCAAGAATGATGATAATGATAAGTCATATCAAATCAATCAGGCTAAAATCGCTATTGCCAACGGCGGCATATTTGGATCGGGGCCGGGCAACAGCAAACAAAGAAATTATCTTCCGCATTGTTACAGTGATTTCATATACGTCATCATCATTGAAGAATACGGTTTGATAGGCGCGGGATTTATTCTGTTCCTTTACCTGATGTTTTTATTCAGGTGTATTCGAATTTTTAGAAAAAGTCCCTATGCATTCGGAGCTTTTCTCGCATTGGCATTGGGTTTTACCTTGGTCATTCAAGCCTTTATGAATATGGGAGTGAATGTTGGATTGTTTCCCAATACAGGCGTTACTCTGCCCCTTATAAGTATGGGAGGCAGCAGCATATTGTTTACCTGCTTCTCAATTGGAATTATTTTAAGTGTTGCCCGCAACGTGGAGAAGGCGGAAGGTGCAACAGTCAACATTTCTAACAAGGAGCCGGATCATAGTTCACAGCCTTCTGATAAAGCTGAAGGAGATAAAAAAGAAATTGATGGAGCATCAATTGGCAAAAGCTAAAAAATTCATAATAGCGGGAGGTGGAACCGGAGGACATATTTTTCCGGCAATAGCAATTGCCAATGCGTTGAAAAAAAAATCGCCAGATGCTGTTTTTCTTTTTATTGGGGCAAAAGGTAAGATGGAAATGGAGAAAGTGCCTCAAGCCGGATATGATATTAAAGGAATAACAATAGCAGGGTACAACAGAAGTTCTTTGATTAAAAATATAGGGTTGCCAGTTAAGCTCGTTAAGAGTTTTATTCAGGTATCACGTATTGTAAATGAATTTGCTCCTGATGCTGTGATAGGTGTTGGAGGGTATTCCAGTTTTCCCGTACTTAGGTATGCCCAATCTAAAGGTATTCCCACATTCATACACGAGTCTAATTCATTTGCAGGCAAAAGCAATATGTGGTTGGCCAAAAAAGCTAAAAAAATTTTTACCGTATCGGAAGGTATGGAAAAGTTTTTCCCATTGTCCAAAATCGTGGTAACGGGAAATCCTGTCAGAAAGGCGATTGTGAACAATAATATCGGCAGAGAAACAGCACTTGATTTTTTTGGACTGAATAGATCTCGCATTACTGTTTTATGTATTGGAGGAAGTCTTGGTGCAAAAAGCATAAATGAAGCGATAGATGAAGGTCTTGATTTGATACTGGATAAAAATTTACAGGTGATATGGCAGACAGGGAAGTTGTATCTGGACAAAGCTCGTTTACGCAGCAAGGATAAAAAAGGTGTTTATGTTACCGATTTTATTACGGATATGAATTACGGATATGCGGCAGCAGATATTGTTATCAGTAGAAGCGGAGCAATGTCAATTGCCGAGTTGTGTATTGCATCCAAGCCGGTGATTTTTGTTCCCTATCCATTTGCAGCTGAAAATCATCAGACTGTAAATGCTCTAAATTTGGTTGATAAAAATGCAGGAATCATGATAGAGGATAAAGACACAAAAGTCCAACTCGTGGATGGATTGATTTCGCTTGCAGCGGACGAAATAAAACTTAAAGAGCTGGCTCATAATATTAATAAGCTTGGAGTAATCAATGCGGATGAAATTATTGCGAATGAAATATTGAATGAAATCTGATGATTGAGTATAAAAAAAATATAGATCATTTTTTCAAAAAGGTACATGAGAATCAATGTGCCGGCTGTTCCGTTTATTTTTTAGG
>VERM01000406.1 GCA_018882645.1 Ferruginibacter sp. | reverse complement strand
CCTATAGTCTGCTCAATCGCTTCAGCAGAAACAGACCCAAGCCGATATAAAACAGCATCTCCTTTTTCAAATCCTACAATTGTAGATTCAATTCCCTTTTTACAAGCACCACCATCCAGTATCAGAGGGACTTTTTCCTTAAAATAATTTTCTACATGAATCGCACGCGTGGGACTGATTGATTTAAATGGATTCGCACTTGGAGCCGCTAGCGGAAAATCCAACTGATTGAGCAGCTCAAGTGCCAATGCATGATTGGGTATTCTAACCGCCACTGTGTCTTTTCCTGCAGTCACCGTTTTAGGGACAATATCTTTCTTCTTTAACAGAAGTGTAATCGGACCGGGCCAGAATTTTTCGGATAGAAGTTTTGCTTTTTCAGGCACCTCTTGTACTATTTCATTCAAAAAATCAATATTGCCTATATGTACAATCAATGGATTGTAAGAAGGTCTTTTTTTGATTGAAAAAATCTTTCCTATGGCCCTTGTATTGAAAATATTTCCTGCAAGTCCATACACCGTTTCAGTAGGGAAACCGATAACCTCACCCTTTCTAAGATATTCAGTAGCCAATTCAATATTAGTGGTTATCATATACTGTATTTTATGGATTGCAGTAGTCGCAATACATGGGGTCTTCCCAATTTTTTTTATGAGGATACTTGTCTTCTTTCAGATGATTACATTTTTTACAGTTGTAAAGATAACTTAAAGGAGAACGCGTAGGTGCATGACATATTTCACAGGGTAATCCCTGCTTCACTTCTGTGATGCTAAATCCGGGTGTATTGCAGTTCGGACATACAGACAGGATCTTGTGTATTAATTTTTTTGTAGCTGCTTTAATTATTTTCATCCGTGTGGGATTGTTCATTGCACGCATGTCGGTTTCTACATATACACTGCCGTAAGATTTTTGAATTTTATTGAAATGGCTGATTAGTGTTCTCCGGTTTCGATTGTCCTTAAAGATGAGAGTAAAGTCATCTTTGTTTTTTCTCAATATAAGTCCATGGGATGGAAATTTTGTTTCGTTTGCAAAAGCAATTAATTCATCAACAGAGTGAATCTGCTTTGCATTGAAATTGGTTTCGGTTGAAAGTTCACGTGAATAAATTTCAAGATTGTTTTTTTTATCCACCAGCATGACAATCTCATCGTCCGCAGTGCTAAAGAAAATAGATGGATGTGCGCCAAATGAACCTTCGCTTGCAATAGCCAGATCATATTTACTTTGTTCCATCGCCATCATGCATTTTTTTCTTACTGTACTCAAAGGATCGTCAGCTCTTTCGAGTTCTCCGGTAAACGTACCCAACAGGTCCGTATCCAGTGTATGATCTACAATGCATTTCACGCCAAGCCATTTTTCCAAAATGGGAGCAATAGCTTTTTCTTTTTCGTGCTTGGTTACAATCAGCAATTGTCTTCCTTTAAAATAATCGGTATGTGATTTTTTATTCATTGACAAAAAATCTTATGCTCAGCGGCTTAAGCAATTTATTTTTTACAAGAAGGAATATACAGCAACTATCAAAATGCAAATATCGTTTAATAACTGTAAAATTATTTATTTCACTTTGAAACGATAGGAGAATCCCAAAGCGATATAATTTCTGGCTGCATTTTTTGAAATGCCCAATCCGCCTGAAATGTCCAGCATGATATCATTATTCAAAAGATAGGTGAACCCTCCGTCGCATCTGTGGTCGGCTACTCCGCCATTCGGAATGAAACCGTATAGCTCTATGTAGTAACCAAGTTTATTGGTGATTGATATCCCTGTAGTGAGAGTATATATA
>VERM01000405.1 GCA_018882645.1 Ferruginibacter sp. | reverse complement strand
GTTGTATTCTGGGCAATTTTAAAATGGGAACAAGCCGTAACCGATGAACAAGCCGCCGGGATAAAAGGAAAATTTACTAAAGCCGATCGTTGGATCATATTGATTTTCTATCTCATGGGCTTGTCCATTGGTGTGCATCTTCTCAATCTATTGTCATTGCCTGCAATTGTGATTGTTTATTACTTCAAACGGTATAAACCTACATTAGGAGGAACAATTATAGCACTGTTGGCAGGCTGTATCATTACAGGATTTGTTCAGAAAGCCGTAATTCAATGGTCTATAAAATTAGGCTCTTCGATGGACGTGACATTTGTAAATGATATGGGCAGCCCATTCTTTTTAGGCTTCGGTTTCTTCTTTGTTTTATTAGCTCTTTTTCTTTTTCTGATTATAAGAATTGCTGTAAAAAATAATTTACATTTTTTAAGTCTCGGTACCTGGAGTTTCTCCTTTATGCTACTAGGGTATCTCAGTTATCTGACTCCATTGATTAGAAGTAATGCAGACACAAGCATAGATATGTTTAATGTAGATAATCCCATCAGTCTATACGGATACGTGGGAAGAGAACAATATGGTGACTGGCCTTTGCTTTATGGACAAGACTTTACTGCCAGGCCTATTGCAGGAGAAGAAGGAGAAGATGTCTACGTAAAAAAAAGTGATACATACGAGAAAGTCGGCAATAAATATGAGCTCGTTTTTGATAAAGAAGATAAACATTGGTTTCCGAGAATGTGGGACATGTCTAATGATAGAGGTCAGGCTTCTTTTTATGCCAGCTGGGCAAATATTGAACAAGTTGGGAATGATGATTATGGCCCTGTTTGGGATAGAGCTCCCACCTTCGGCGAGAATCTGAGTTATTTTGTTGGGTATCAGCTCAATTGGATGTATCTGCGCTATTTTATGTGGAATTTTGCAGGCAAACAAAATGACATCGCAAATGGCAACCCTTCAAATGTGAGAGATGGCAACTGGATTACCGGAATCAATTTTCTTGACAAAATCAGACTGGGTGATCAGCAAATGATGCCAGAATCCATAAAAAACAATAAGGCCAATAATAAGCTTTACATGCTGCCACTGATACTTGGTTTACTGGGCTGGATGTATCAATTAAAAAGAGACAAGAAAAGTAGTCTCGTTTCTACGCTCCTTTTCTTTTTTACAGGAATTGCCATCATTCTGTACTTGAACCAGGCCGGAAATCAGCCCCGCGAACGTGACTATGCTTTCGTGGGATCTTTCTACGCTTTTGCAATTTGGATTGGACTGGGCGTTTTGTTTGTAAATGAACTTTTTTCTCGTCTCATCAAAAACTCATTTTCAACCGGCGCTCTGGCCGGGATTGTATGCCTTTTCGCTGTTCCGGTTCAAATGGCTTTTGTAGAATGGGATGATCATGACAGAAGTCAAAAGAAAATTACTATTGATCTTGCACGCGATTATCTGGAAAGCTGTCCACCCAATGCACTCCTGGTTACTTTTGGAGACAATGATACATATCCTTTATGGTATGCGCAAGAAGTTGAAAACGTAAGACCTGATATCCGGGTTGTCAATTACAGTTTATTAACCTCCGATTGGAATATCAATCAGCTGACTTACAAATTAAACGAAAGTGCTCCGTTTAATATGATCTGGACACCCGAACAAATATCGAGCAATCTGAAACAAAAGTATTCTTTCACCAATAAGCAAAAGGATGTCCAGACAGACCTCTCCGCGTTTTTAAAAGATCTGGCAAACAGAAATACATCTGAATATTTTATCAGAAGTATCAAAATGCCTGTTGACAGTATAAATG
>VERM01000404.1 GCA_018882645.1 Ferruginibacter sp. | reverse complement strand
GTTGGGTACTCTTAAACCAATAGTACTTTTTTTGCTGTGTAAAATTTTGGGCACTTCTTTACTGGCAGGTAAAATAAAGGGTAAAGGGCCAGGTAAATATTTTTTTAGTAACCGATACAAAGGCGTATCAATGCTTTTGGTGTATTGGCTTAAATGACTTAAATCGGAACAAATAAAACTTAAATTGGCTTTTGCTGGTTGTACATTTTTTATACTACAAATTTTTTTCAACAAAGTGCATTTAATACTTCCCATCAAATCATATCCATTTACTACTACATCCATCCTTTGGAGGATGTAGCGCAAAAAATCATTGAAAATCAAAAAAAATACAAATCAGACGTTCATCACAATTCAGAGATTTTCCGCCTGATGGAATGGGATGATTTCTCATCTGAAACCCTTTCGCTACCGATTGATAAAATTGTAGCGAACATGCTGAAACAAAAGCATTAAAATAGTGCCCGAACCGAAGCTCTCCCGATATGAATCATATTTGAAGTGGCTGGCTTTCTACCTTCATATTGAAAATTGATTTCAATATTTCCTGCCACCCTTTTGGTAAAATCAATTGTCCACAGATAATTGTTTCCGGGCAAAAGCCCGTCTAATAACACAAATCCCGCAGTCGTATTCGCCGCTCCTTTATACGCATTGAAGGATATTTTTTGATAGGATAATTTTGCATTGATACTACTGTTTGAAAAAAGGTTATACTTTAAATCTGTATTGAAAATATGAAAAATGGATTTTTCCATCGAATCCAAGCGATTTTGTTTTTCTGAATATGTGTACCCTACTGTGGCTCTGAAATTGTTTCCATATTGATAACTGATGTTCGGTTCAAAAGCATATTGTCTTATCCGAAAATTTCGATTGTCGAATTTGAGTCCTGTAGTGGATAATGAATTTTGTATTTGCCTGATGTTGATGTTTGCCAAAAACTTACGATTAATATTCCATCTCAGCCTGCTTTGAAATGTCTGAATGTCTCTGCTTTCAAAACCATAAGCCAAGAGGGCTTTTGAGGCTGATTTGCTATGTGTCATTTCCATACCCCATGTGGTATTGAGACGGTTGTAGTGAATGGTATTGGACAAAAATGAATTCATGGAAATCAGACTGGTGTCTGCAGTGCCCGATAAAAAGGGATTGAATACAAACCGATTATCAGATATTACTTTTTTCCCAACCTGCAAAGCAGAGTTGGCCCCCAGCTTCATTAAGAAGGCATTTAAAACTCCTTTACTATTTTTTAAAATCGCAGAGGGTTGTACAGATATGCTATAATTGAATTGCAGATAGCCTGCATTTACGTATTGGTTGCTTGGTGTAAAAATCCGGATATATTTTTTTTGGTCCTGAAATAAAGCAGTTTCAAATTCATTCAATTCCTGAATGCCGTTACCGTTGTAATCCACCCAGGTGTATTCTCCCTGTCCTACAGGGACTGCTACATAAGCAAATTCTCTTTTTTGTTCCTGCCCTCCACCGAGTTCATACAATACGGAACCATTGAGCAGTCCGTTCCATTCATTGAACAAATACTCTGAGCGCCCCAACAAGGTTTTGTTTGACTTTAATTTACTCAAATCCACTCGACTGACATCCAGTTGCCTGAAATTGATATTCATTCTCCACTGCCGATTGGGGTTTTTCAATAATTCAACAGATGCGTTATAGTTGTAACTCTGATCAGCTTTAACCAATCGGTTGCTGACAGGAAGCCAGTCTATCCTACTATAGAAGCCCAGTCCCCATTTGTTCGGTTTGGTTTCATCTGATTTAATGAACCGTTCCTACACATTCAAACC
>VERM01000403.1 GCA_018882645.1 Ferruginibacter sp. | reverse complement strand
AGCTCAGCTGGATAGAGCATCAGCCTTCTAAGCTGAGGGTCATTGGTTCGAATCCAATCCGGATCACAGAAGTAAATAGTAAAGCCTTGTAAATCAAATTATTACAAGGCTTTTTTATTGATGAAAATACCTTGCGACAATGAAATTGAATATTAAATAAATAATCACAAGAAAAATTATGCAACTTTGAACGAGACAATTGACACCTGATTTATGGATGTACAAATTCATCCTTCCTGGAAAAAAATCTTACAAGATTGTTTTGAAAAAAAATATTTTCATCAGATCGTCACATTTCTGAAGACGGAAAAAGCATTGGGTAAAACAATATATCCACCCGGACCGCTGATTTTTAATGCATTCAATACCACTCCATTTGACAAAGTTAATGTAGTGATATTGGGGCAAGACCCTTATCATGGAGCTGATCAGGCTCATGGATTGAGTTTTTCTGTCCAAACCGGAGTGAAACCACCACCTTCACTGGTGAATATATTTAAAGAAGTAGAGAGCGATATTGGAATTAAAATGCCAAAAAAATTTGGCAATCTGACCAAATGGGCGGAACAGGGGGTATTGTTACTGAATGCATCTCTAACTGTGAGAGCCGGAGAGCCGATGAGTCATTCCAAATTTGGATGGGCTGAATTTACAGATGCAGTTATTGAAAAATTATCAGAAGAAAAAGAAAACATTGTTTTTATCTTCTGGGGTAAATTTGCTCAGGAAAAACAGGTGTTGGTTGATGTAACAAGGCATTTTGTGCTGAAAACTGCTCATCCCTCCCCTTTTTCGGCAGACAAAGGTTTTTTTGGATGCAAACATTTTTCTAGGACCAATGAAATACTTATGAAATGCGGCAAAAGTCCAATCGACTGGAAATTAATGGAACCATAACGGCAATTTCTTTTTACAAAGAAATTCATTTAAAATCGATTGCTTTTCATAACGACAATGATTAAACTAAAAAATATTTTTGCGAGAATCTGGGCGCTCTGGGGGTTGATCTCTTTTCTTTCCACTTTTGCGATTGTTATAATCCCTGCCTTGTTTTCCTATCTGTTCACCGATGATAAAAAAGGTCAGATTTTTTACATTAAGATTTCAAAATTATGGATGAGAATATGGTTATTTTTAATCGGCTGCCCTTTGAAAATTTCGGGTCTTTCCCATTTTAAAAAAGGTGAGGCATTCATTGTTGTTTTCAATCATAACACCATGATGGATATTCCGCTCTCCTGTCCTTTTGTACCGGGCGCCAACAAAACAATTGCAAAATCATCTTTCGCCAAAATACCTTTGTTTGGATGGTTTTACCGAAAAGGTGTTGTGTTGGTAGACAGAAAAAGTGAGAAAAGCAGAAGGCTGAGTTTTGAGGTGATGAAAAAAGCTATTGATTTTGTGAACGATCTTGCGTTGGTTGAAGCTCAACCAAAAATGGAAGGTAAGCAGATGTTTCTTATGTTGGGACCTGATCCCTTGAAGATAAAGGAATATCAAAAGGCCCATCCAAATAAGTCAAAACAAGATACTAAGCAGTTGGACGAGCTTCAGGAAATTGAAGAAGACGACGAAGAGTAGGATTCATCGGTCCACTGGAAAACCCATTGATGAATGAAAAAAAGGGAGTCTTGACTCCCTTTTTTTTGTTTTTGTCCTCTCGGATTCCTGTTAGCATTTTTTATGTGGCAAAGCAAATTTAAAAATATCACGATTGTTGCAAGTATCTTCCTTCTTCAGCCAATGCTGAGCCCCAGCTCTGCTGCATTAGCTCGCAAAAAAACACCTCCAAAGGCTTACAGTTTTATTGCTGAAGGCGGAAAAGCCTCTCAAGGGGAG
>VERM01000402.1 GCA_018882645.1 Ferruginibacter sp. | reverse complement strand
CTCATCCTGTTGAACATGGTGGCTTCGGATTTGGAATGAAATGGATGATGGGATGGATGCATGATACTTTTCGTTATTTTAAAATTCCTCATGCCGACAGATTTTTTGCACAGGATACGCTTACTTTCAGTATGATGTATTATTACAATGAAAAATTTATGCTGCCGCTCAGTCATGATGAGATCGT
The DNA here is from genome assembly GCA_018882645.1 of Ferruginibacter sp. Classification (GTDB taxonomy): domain Bacteria; phylum Bacteroidota; class Bacteroidia; order Chitinophagales; family Chitinophagaceae; genus Ferruginibacter. Next base: position 1,654 of record VERM01000402.1, on the reverse strand, counting down.
GCATGGTAAGAGTCCAATGATCTATAAAATGCCGGGTTATGAATCAGAGAAATTCTCCAATCTAAGGTTATTGTACACCTATATGTACACTCATCCAGGGGCCAAGTTGCTTTTTATGGGAAATGAATTCGGTCAAAGCTCCGAGTGGAATTATAAATCTGAATTAAAATGGGATTTACTTGAATTTGATTCTCATCGAAAATTAAAAGACTGTGTGAAAGCATTGGGACATCTTTATAAAAATGAGCCTGCCTTATATGAGCTGCAATTTGACCCCAATGGCTTTGAATGGATTGAACTCAACAAACGAATGGATGGCATATTGGCATTCAAAAGAAAAGGGATAAACAGAGCAAATGATTTGCTTGTGATAATGAACATATCCAATAAAGCTTTTCACCATTATCCATTACATATTTCAGGAAAAACCAAATGGACAGAAATTTTCAACAGCAATGATATTGCATTCTGGGGCACAGGGAATTACATGAATGATCGTATAAATATCAAGATCATTAATAAAAAATTAAAAACTTGTGAAATAAATCTGGCAATTCCACCGTTATCTGCTATGATATTTAAATAGTGAATCAACCCATTTTTACTGTTTATCCGTAATAATCAATCATCCCAGTCTGACTATTTGATAATATCTTATCCGTTTATTTTAAATTAACGAAAAATGTCATGTTTTGCTGTTTGAATAAAATTAAATCTATATTTACATAGAAAATCAAAAACAGTCTTCATTCGCCTGATTAAGCTCAACAGAAGGTATGTTACATAAAATTTTTTTCTTACTGAATTTTCTTTTGTTAGGCTCTGTTCGTTTGTTTGCACAAACTACAGACAGCTCCGATTATTATTATAATATTGGTCTGGAGGAAAAAAATGCAAACAAATTTCAACTTGCGGCAAATAGTTTTGATAAAGCTTTGGAATTTAATCCAACCAATATTGATGTCCTGATGGCTAATGCCTATGTTCACATGGAGATGAGAAGAATGGATAAATCCATCGTTTTTTTTGATAAAGTTCATCAGCTTGATCCGGGTAACACAAAGCCCATAAAGGAGTTGATGAATTTATATTACAATTACCACCGTTACGACAAAGCGATTGATTTTGCCAACAAATGTAAAGATTGCAATGAGTCTGTTAGAATCATTGGAATGTCGGCATATCAACAGGAAGATTATACCCTGTCAGCACAAAAGCTTACGGAATATTTGTCAAAAAATCCAAAAGATGCGGAGGCTACATACACCCTTGCTCGAACGTATATTGATATGGAAGAGTATAATAAAGCTATCCCCTTACTGGATAGTGCGGTTACTTTTCCGGAAGCCAAATCGATGTGGATGTATGAACAAGCCATATTGAATTATAATATGGGATTCTACAAAAAAGCTACTGCAGCATTCCAGAATGCGATAGATCACGGTCATCACCAATCCAGTGATTTTAAGGAGAATCATGGTTTTTCATGTTTGTATAGTGGCGATCTGGATAAGGGAGAAAAATTACTGATGGAAGTATGGTCTAAAAAAACAGGCAATAAAGATATTCTAAGAGGCACTTCTGAAGTGTTATTTCAACTGAATCAATTTGACCGATCTCTGAAATACTGTCAAAAATTACTTGAGCTGGACCC
>VERM01000061.1 GCA_018882645.1 Ferruginibacter sp. | reverse complement strand
TGCCATAAGTTTTAAATTTATTTGTTTATTGATAAAAATGAATAGGCAAATTTAAATCCAACTTTATAAATATGTTGATATGGCATATCCATATATTTATAACCTGTCATTTTAGCAATCAATTGCTAATCACAATGACATCGATATTTTTGTTATTGTTGAGAAAAACTGTCAATTCATCATTTACAGTGATTCCTTTTTCAAAATTCAGCAAGGTGACCTTTCTTTGATGCATCGTATCATGGATATTGAATTTCAGAACTGTTTTTCCCGGATTATTTTTGATATTTTGGTCTAAAAAATTAATAAAATCAGTATCAATGAACTGAGGGGAAATATCAATATGAAGTTGTTTGGTCATGGTCGTTTTCATGGTTTCCAGCAAATGCAATCTTGATATCTTGAATTCATATTGATTTCCATTGTATCGTTGTCTGAAAGCACCTTCGATCATCAAAACCCTCCCTTTTTCCATATAATTCACATATTTCACATAATCTTCACTCCACAACATGAATTCAGATTTGCCACTGAAATCTTCCAGCTGAAGCACTCCAAAATTTTTTCCATTTTTGGTCAGTCTGTGTTGGGCATCAATTACAAGACCCGCAAGCCTGATCTGCTTTGTAGTGGGTGGAATTCCAACTGCATTTTTGATGTCGCTAAAATCACTCAGAGGGGTAAAGTTAAAATGCTTTATTTCAAAGGAATAATTATCAAGCGGGTGTCCGCTGATGAACATACCGGTTACGTCTTTCTCATAATCGAGTTGTTCTGTGAGCGACCATGGATCGCATGAAGGAATTTTGGGAGGCACAATCTCCGGCATCTGCAACTCTCCGAAAAGTGTATTACCTGCAGAAGAGGATTGAGATTGGTAAACTGAACCGAACTTTACGATTTTTTCTAGAGTAGGGATATCACCCTGGGGCTGATGTAGATACTGGGCTCTGTGCATATTCTTGAAACAGTCGAAAGCTCCGCTATGCAGAAGACTCTCGAGTGTTTTTTTACTGACGCATCTAAGGTTTACTTTTTTTACAAGATCAAAGATATCATTGAAGTTGCCGTTTTTATTCCTTATCTCAATGATATTATCTATGGCCGCTTCTCCAACGCCTTTTAGTCCGCTGAATCCAAAACGTATTTCACCTTTTTTATTTACAGCGAAACCATTTTGTGACTCGTTGATATCAGGCCCAAGAACTTTGATTCCCATCCGTTTGCATTCTTCCATATGGAAGGTTATTTTATCGATATTGCCGGCATGATTGAGTACAGCAGCCATATACTCACTGGGATAGTGTGCTTTGAGATATGCCGTCTGATAAGCAACAAAAGCATAGCATGTAGAGTGTGATTTATTGAAAGCATACTGAGCAAATGCCTCCCAGTCTCCCCATATTTTTTCCAATTTGCCTTTAGGGTGTCCGTTTGCGGTTGCTCCTTCGATGAACTGCAATTTCATTTTGTTCAGCGTGGCAATTTGTTTTTTCCCCATAGCCTTTCTTAGTACGTCCGCATCACCTTTGCTGAAATTGGCCAGCTTTTGTGAGAGAAGCATTACTTGTTCCTGATAGACTGTAATGCCATAAGTATCTTCGAGATACTCCTGCATACAATCTAAATCATAAGTAACAATTTCTTTTCCGTGTTTTCGAGCTATGAATTGAGGAATGTAAGCCATTGGGCCCGGACGATATAAAGCGTTCATCGCAATGAGATCATCAAATTTATCAGGTTTCAATTCACGCAGATATTTCTGCATTCCTGCACTTTCAAACTGGAATGTAGCATTTGTATCGCCTGATTGATAAAGCCTGTAAGTTTTTTCATCATCCAGAGGGATGTTGTCGATATCAATATCTGCATCATGATTCTCTTTGATTAGTTTCAACGCAGTTTTTATAATACTGAGAGTCTTTAACCCCAGAAAGTCCATCTTGATGACACCGGCTTCCTCGATGGTATTCCCTTCAATTTGAGTGAGCCATAATTCTGACTCTTTGGAAGTGGCTACAGGAATAAGGTCTGTCAGATCCTGAGGCGCAATGATTATTCCGGCAGCATGAATGCCTGTGTTTCTGACAGAGCCCTCTAGGATTTCAGCTTCGTTAAGAATTTTACTGAGTGCATCTTTGCGATGATAGATTTCTCTCAACTTTTTTACATTATCTATATCATCAGCTAAAAGTTGCTCTTTTTCTTCAAGAGATTTTTCTCCGTTCTTTGCTTCCTTGGCGGTAAATGGAGCATGCAGAATTCTTTTGAGTGATACGCCGGGTTTGTCGGGCACCAGTTTGGTCAATGCTCTGCTTTCCGGGAGGGGCAGATCCATGACCCTTGCCACATCTGCAATACTGCTTTTTGCGGCCATTGTGCCATAGGTGATGATTTGTGCCACCTGATTTTTCCCATATTTCTGTACTACATAGTCAATTACTTTTTGTCTGCCTTCATCATCGAAATCGGTATCTATATCCGGCATTGATTTTCTTTCAGGATTAAGAAAGCGCTCAAAAAGCAGATTGTATTTGATGGGATCTATGTTGGTAATGCCAATGCAATATGCAACTACACTGCCCGCGGCGGAGCCGCGGCCCGGACCCACAAATACGCCAATATCTCTGCCGGCCTGAATGAAATCACTTACAATCAGAAAGTATCCCGCAAACCCCATTTTTCCAATTACCCCTAATTCAAATTGAATACGCTCCTCAGTTTCGGGAGTAAGTATCTGGTACTTTTTTCTGGCACCCGCCCAGGTAATGCTCGCCAGATATTCATCCTGTGTTTTAAAATTAGACGGAACCACAAAGTGGGGGAGTAAGATATCTTTTTTCAGATCGAGTAAAGAGACTTTATCAACAATCTCGTTGGTATTATCGATGGCTTCAGGTAAGTCATTAAATACTTCAGTCATTTCCTTCGTTGTTTTGAAAAAAAACTGATCGTTGGGAAATGCAAATCGTTTGTTTTTCGAAATCACATCGTCATCCGTAAACTCACGAAGTGCCTGAGTAGCCTGTTTTTCACCTGTATTGATGCATAGCAAAATATCATGCGCATTGAAATCTTTCTGGTCTACATAATGGCTGTCATTGCTGGCAATGACTTTTACATTGTATTTTTTTGCAAACCTGAGCAAAACCTCATTTACTTTATCCTGCTCCGGAATCCCATGTCGCTGCAGTTCCACATAATAATCATCCTGAAAAATATTAAGCCACCATTTAAATTCGTTTTCTCCTTCCGCTTCACCTTTTTTTAAAATGGTCTGCGGAACCAATGCACCCAAGCAACATGTTGTGGCAATGAGTCCTTCATGGTATTTGTGTATCAGCTGCTTGTCAATTCTTGGATATTTCGAGTACATACCCTCTATATATCCTAGAGAAGTAAGCTTCACAAGATTTTTATAACCTATTTCATTTTTTGCAAGAAGGATTTGATGGTTACGGGGATCTTTTTCTTCTTTGCTAAAGGTCTTTCTGGTTCGATCCTGTGTAATATAAAACTCACAACCCACAATTGGTTTTAATTTAGGTTTCCCGTTTTCATCTAAATTATTATAGGCTTCTTTTACAAATTCAAATACACCAAACATATTGCCATGATCACTGATTGCCAGTGCGGGCATGTTGTCCTGAATGGCTTTTTTGTACAAGCTTTTAATGGATGCAGCGCCATCAAGCAGGGAATATTGGGTGTGTACATGAAGGTGACTAAAACGCATTAGCTAAATAGATATATTAAGATTCATTATTTAAAATGCTAAAATATTTCCCTTATTTAAGTGAAACGGTAATTTTTCAAATATCGTTATTCTCTAACTGGTTAACATCGAATGTTTTTCCACATTGGGTGAGATTATTATTTTGTTAATATTAGCAATCTTATTGATAAATATTGCTACTTTTGCAAAAAATCAAAATTCCTGTATAGTGTAAAGACTATCGGACTTTTTTTTATGCATACAATTTCAAAATATAGCACAATACTCTTCGCTTTCTTTCTGTTGTGTACAGAATCTGAAGGTCAAAATGCGGTAAAGCCTGAACTTAAATTTATTGAAAATATCACCATCAGAGCTACACAAGTCAAATACAACCAAACTGCTGTAGTCTCCGAATCGCCTAAAGAAATCGTTTCGGCAACACCGGCAACATCTTCTCAAAAATCGGAAATCGAAAAATTTTCTTCTGTTCAGTTCAAATATGCTCAAAAATTCGATATAAGTGTAGAAGAAATAGATAATGAGCCACTCTTACTTTTTATCGAAGATTGGTGGCATACAAGATATCTATATGGCGGAAAAAGCAAGAAAGGTGTCGACTGCAGCGCATATACCGGCTTGCTTCACAAGGAAATTTTCAATAATTCGCTCCCCAGAGCTGCAAAAGGTCAATACGATGCAACCAAACGAATCTCAAATGATCAAATGCAATTGGGAGATCTGGTTTTTTTCAATACAACGGGCGGTGTAAGTCATGTGGGCGTTTATCTCTACAACGGATACTTTACACATTCCGCTTGCACCAATGGGGTAACCATCAATCATCTGAATGAAAATTATTACAAGAAAAGATTTATTGGAGCTGGACGCGTGATAAACAAATCCTCTAATGAAGGCCAGGCTCATAACATATCTTATCAGGGAAAATAATTGACCGAAGATTTAGATCCTTATTTTTTCCCTAATCTTCTTTTGAAAACATAGAAATTCTCGTCTATCTGGATGTCTGAAAACTCATCAGTTACATTTAATTTACTCCAGGTAGAGGATGGCTTTATCCAAATTGCCTTATTTCTCTTCCCCAGGTATATTTTTAGCGGCAAATTAAAATTAGATACCGCATTGTTCCATCTGTATTTTAAGGTTCCTTTTTCAACTGCATACTCCAAAATGGGTATTCGGTTATTTCTTAGGTATTGATCGAATACAGATGAAAAATTGATACCGGATGCAGCGCTGATATAATTTTCTATGTCATTCGTGGAAACAACAGCATGATAAAATTTTTTATTTAGCCCAATGAGAATAGCTCTGAATAAGCTGTCGTTTTGGATTACCTGCCGGATATTGTGTATCAATGCAGCTCCTTTGCTATACATGTCGCTGCTTCCTTCTTTGTTTACACCATATTTACCGATGACAGGATAATCATTAAGAATTCCTTTCTTAAGACCATTTGCATATTCATTGCCTGCTGTTGTTCCAAAATGATAATCAGTATACAAAACTTCACTGTAAGTGGTAAAGCCCTCTTGCACCCACATATCGGCGATATCTTTTGTAGTGATATTATTCCCAAACCATTCGTGTCCCGTCTCATGCACAATTATATAATCCCATTTTAAACCCCATCCTGTTCGGGAAAGGTCTGAATTGAGATAGCCTTTTCTGTATTGATTGCCGTAAGCCACATTGCTTTGGTGTTCCATTCCCAAATAGGGGGCCTCAACAAGTTTATAGCCGTCTTCATAAAACGGATATGGCCCCATCCAGTGTTCAAATGCCGCTATTGTTTTGGGCGCATCTTTAAAATGATTCTTGGCCTTTTCATAGTTGTACTCCAAAACCCAGTAATCCATACTCAAAGGGCCTTTCAGGCCTTTGTATTCTTCTTCAAAATGGACATATTTTCCAATATAAGGAACAATATTGTAGTTGTTGATTGGATTATTAACGATCCAAACATATTTTTTGAGTTTGTTGGCAAGTTGTTGGGTAGAAATAAGTCTTCCATTACCAATCGCAGTTAACGTATCAGGTACAATAATACTAAGGCTGGCACCCTGATCCGGCTCATCACTTTGAATGTCTTTACAGGGATACCAAATACTAGCTCCATCACCCTGACAAGCGACACTCATCCATGGATTATCATTTTCATCCCGACTCCAAACCCAACCGCCATCCCAAGGCGGTCTGACTGCTTCTCTTGGTTTGCCATGAAAATAAATGGTAAGCTCTCTTTCTTTTTTTGAGGATCCTACATTCGGTATTTGTATCCAGAATACATCGTATTCTCTCTCAACCTGGCATGGTATGTTGTCCAGAAACACACTGTCCATTTCCATTGGCTGTTGCAGGTCAATCTGCATTGTATTTCTTGACATTTCCAAAAATCTGATTTTATTGACACCCCTTATCGTTTTGCTGTCGAAATCGGGCTGAACTGTAATGTCATAATACAGGACATCCCAGCCTGTTCTGCCAATGCCATTTGAGCCCCTCAATGAATCCTGTTTGTGAAAATGAATTTGGGCATGAGAGGTTTCAAAAGAAATGAATAATAAAATGAAAATGGGAAAAGTTTCAGCAATGCGTTTGTATTGCTTGAAAAAAAAATCAAGGATGATTAGATTGAATCTTGTTGGCATTTTAAAAATTTTTAATCGGTAATAAAGCCATTAATTTTTGATAAGCATTTCAATCCAATACTCATTATCCGTTCTGACCTCTACGATATAAGTCCCCTTTTTCAAAGCATTGATTTCATGGATTGAAATGATGTTTTTCCCTTTTACTAATGAGGTGTTTTTGATGAATATATTTTTCCCATCTTGCGAATATATCTTTATAGTCGCATTTGATAAGGCCATGCTGTTACATACTATTTTCACATCCGATAAAAACGGATTGGGATAAGCAATGATTTTTTTGGTATTTATCCATTCTGTCTTTTTTAATGTTTCAACAGGCGAGTAGCTGTATGCACCATCTGCATCAACCATTCGTAAACGATAATAATAAACAGAAGCGTTACTCTTAACCGGATCAGAGAACTGATAGTGGTGAGCGTCCCCTCTGCTTTTCACTTTACCTCTGCTTTGAAATTGAGAGCCGTCTTGACTTCTTTCGATTTCAAAAAAGCTTGTACCTGCTTCATAGTCAGTATTCCAGCTGATCAAAGATGTGTTTTCATTTTCCCATTTGGCAGATATGGATGATAGATTTAAGGGCAAAGATCCCTGTTTGGCTCTTACATTGAAAGTAAATAAACTGGGAAAATAAGTATCAGCCTCTGTTCCAAATTGAACATTGATTGTTGTTGCATTTGGTAAAATATTGTAACCTGTTCCTACATTCACTTCGTCAATATCGATGCCCATTTGATTGTTGTAATCCGGATTTTTAGCTGATACCCTTACTCCGTTTTTGGTGATGCTGCCGTTCCAAAAATTGGCAACAGCATTCAGGCTGTTACTCACAGCTATATTGTTGATTTTTATGAAATCGCCTGGAGGATTAGTGGATGTTGATCCCAGATTGGCATCTCCTTCCCAAACCATTGCTCCCATTACGGCATCACCGGATGCGAGCGTTGTATTGGGGACATCAAGGCCTGTAAGGTTGATGCTGAGTGAAGATGTGCCTGTCCCTGCTGCTACTTTGGCAAAACCATCGAATATACGAACGCTGTTGTATGGTTCCGAAAGATTTTCATACACAACAACGATAGCCCAACCGGAAAAAAAACCACCGTTTGCTATTGTTCCTGTAGTAGCCGGAACATCTGCTATAGTATACGTTCCTCCTTTATTGGCATTTACAAAATCAGTTATATCCGTATAGGCCTGATAAATTTTTTGTGAAGTATTTACACCACTGAGCTGAACGATACTTTGATCAACATTGGTTATGGGTGCATTGATGTTGTTATAACTCGTGGCTGTGCCGAAACGAAGTTTAACTTTTCTCAAAGTATCGGCCACATTTACTATGCCCGTTGTGTCAAATCTTCCTCCCCAGTATAAACGTGCATATTTGATTGTGTTGATTCCTGCAGGAAGCACGAGATTGGCTGAAGAAGAATTTTTGGTTGCAGCATTTAAATCAATGTCTATAAACTGCATGTTCTCACCGTCATTGCCATAATTACCTGTTCCGTCATTGGTATTTGTTGCTGCATTCATCCTAGTAAGATCTGCTGTATTGGAGGCATTATATGCATGTA
>VERM01000401.1 GCA_018882645.1 Ferruginibacter sp. | reverse complement strand
CTGTTACACTTTTTGCGAGATTTCTTGGTTTGTCCACATCAATTCCTTTTAATGTACCTACGTAGTAGGAGAGTAGCTGAAGCGGAATCACAGTGAGAATTGGAGCGATAAGATCATCAGCAGGAGGGATTTCGAAATAGTCATCGCTTAATTCAGGTGTAGTTGCATCTCCTTCTGTGATGATGGAAATGACTTTCCCCTTTCTCGCTTTGATTTCCTGCATATTGCTTACAATTTTTTCATGGTAAGGGTCTTTGCTTGCAATGAAAACCACAGGAAGATTTTCGTCAACCAATGCAATAGGACCATGTTTCATTTCCGCGGCAGGATACCCTTCAGCGTGTATATAGGAGATCTCTTTTAATTTTAATGCTCCTTCCAATGCTATGGGGAAATTATATCCTCTGCCTAAAAACAGAAAGTCTGATGCATTTTTATATTTTTCAGCAATAATTTTTATTTCATTCGCATTATTTAAAATCGCTTGTGCTTTTTCCGGAACTTGATTCAATTCCTGAATGAGTGTGTTGAATCTTTCATCCGTGATGGTTTTTTTGTGTTTGGCAATAGAAAGCGCAACCATCATCAGAACTGCGAGTTGACCAGTAAACGCCTTGGTTGACGCCACTCCTATTTCGGGTCCGGCGTGTGTGTATGCCCCTGCGTCAGAGATGCGTGCAATGGAAGATCCAACGGCATTTACCACTCCAAAAATAAATGCTCCATTTTCTTTGGCTTTCTCCAATGCAACAAGTGTATCTGCCGTTTCTCCACTTTGTGAGATGGCAATGATCACATCACCTTTATTTACAATCGGGTTTCTATATCTGAACTCAGATGCGTACTCTACTTCAACAGGTATCCTGCAGATCTCTTCAATGATGTATTCGGCTACCAATCCTGCATGCCAGCTGGTTCCACAGGCCAGTATAATGATTCGGTTTGTATTTGAAATTTGATCGATATTATTATCCACCCCGCTCATTTTTATGAGCCCCTCATTAGCATCTAATCTTCCACGCAAACAATCGAATATCGTACTTGGCTGTTCAAAGATTTCTTTAAGCATAAAATGCTCGTATCCGCCCTTTTCAATGGCGGCAAGTTCCATATCAAGCTTGGTAATATAAGGAGTGATTTTTTCATTTCCCAGATTTTTTAGAATAAGTTCATCCGGTTTAACAATGGCGAGTTCGTAGTCGTTGACATATACCACTTCCTTCGTGTATTCTATGATTGGGGAAGCATCGCTTGCGAGGAAATGTTCTCCTTTCCCAATGCCGATTACCAAGGGGCTCCCTTTGCGAGCAGCAATGATGGTATCCGGATTGTCTTGCTCAATGAGAAGAATACAATACGCACCGCTGACTCTTTTCAATGCAATGCGCAATGCTTCTTCCAGACTACAGTCATCGTTATTTATGTAAATGTCCTCGATGAAATTTAGTAAAACTTCAGTGTCGGTATCGCTGGAGAATTTATATCCCTTTTTCAGCAGCTCTTGCTTGAGCAAAGCATAATTTTCGATTATGCCATTGTGAATCATGGCAAGCTTTCCGCTCGATGATGAATGAGGATGGGCATTTCGGTCACTTGGCTCTCCGTGTGTTGCCCAGCGGGTATGACCTATTCCAATTTGCGAGTCGATATTTTTCCCGATCAACGACTCTTCAAGATCCGCAACTTTACCTTTTTTCTTATATACACTTATATTGCCTTCTTTCAATAGTGCAACCCCGCTGCTGTCATAACCTCTGTATTCTAATCTTTTTAGTCCTTTTAAAATTACCGGGTATGCTTGTCTCGAACCCGTATATCCTACAATTCCACACATATATTATTCATT
>VERM01000060.1 GCA_018882645.1 Ferruginibacter sp. | reverse complement strand
ATTTCTGTGCTAATAGTACCACATTATCTGTAACTATAAAATCATGTTGTACTGCCGATATCATCAACAAAGACACTACCATTTGCAGCGGCGCAAGTGTAACGCTGAATGCGAATACAGCAATAAGTGATGGGGTTAATTCTGTTACAGATATTGACGGGAACACTTATCCTACTGTAAAAATTGGTAATCAAACCTGGACGCAGAAAAATCTCAATGTTACAAAATATCGCAATGGCGATATCATCCCACAAGTGACGGATCCAACACAATGGGCTAATTTAAAAACAGGGGCATGGTGTTATTATAATAACGATCCATCTACAGAAGCAACTTATGGCAAGTTATACAATTGGTATGCGGTGAATGATCCGAGGGGAATTGCCCCACAGGGCTGGCATGTGCCGACTGATGCAGAGTGGAATAAATTGGTGAAAAATATTGATCCATCTGCAGATACAGCTTGTGCTAATTGTCCTCAAAGTTCAACTGCAGGAGGAGCATTAAAAGAAGCCGGCGTTCTACGTTGGGTAAGTCCCAATACCGGAGCAACCAATAGCACAGGATTTACCGGTTTGCCGGGAAGTTTTCGTGCAAGCCCGAATGGCAGCGACCCACTAGGCTATACCGGCGTTTGGTGGACCTCCACATCATTTAACTCAACTTCTTCTTGGTACAGAGTATTGAGGTATTTAAACGGCGGCATAGAGCGTAATTATCAGAATCCTTTAATAAACGGTTATTCAGTAAGGGCTTTATTGAACGAACCTTCCTACCTCTGGTCCAACGGCGCTACTACATCAAGCATTACGGTTACGCCTACACAAGCTACTACCTATTATTTAACTGTAACTGATGCAAATGGCAACAGTTGCAAGGACAGTGTAAAGGTAACGGTGACGCCTAAGGTCACGCCAACGTTTACCACAATCGCACCGATATGTCAGGGTGCAACCGCTCCTGTATTGCCAACTATTTCCACCAATGGCATAGCCGGCACATGGAGTCCTGCGGTTGTAAATACATCAACTATTGGGACTGCCACATATACTTTTACACCTTCGCCTAATTTCTGTGCTAATAGTACCACATTATCTGTAACTATAAAATCATGTTGTACTGCTGATATCATCAACAAAGACACCACCATTTGCAGCGGTGCAAGTGTAACCTTAAATGCAAATACAGCTGTTACTGGTGGGATATCTTCTCTCCCTCCCAGCCTAACGAATGGTTTGGTGGCATATTATCCCTTCAATGGTAATGCTAATGATGAAAGTGGTAATGGGAATAACGGAACGGTGAATGGGGCTACACTAACAACTGATAGATTTGGGAATAATAATAAGGCTTATAGTTTTAATGGAAATTCAAAAATTACAGTCGCTCACTCTAATTCTTTGAATGTTGGCAGTGAAATGACTATAAGTATTTGGGTTAAGCAATCAACAATGGGGAATACAATTAACTATATTCTTCAAAAAGGTACTGGAGGAGGTTGTACAACTACAGGCTACTACAGTGCAGTTGATTACGGTTTTGGCTCTTTTCCCAATGGCGTAAAAGTGTTAGGTTATGGTCAAAATAATAATTGCGCATCAATTGGATCCGACAGTTCATTAAATTCTTCATGGCACTCTGTTATTTTTGTTTATGCACCCGGAAGTGGGAACAAGTTATATATTGATGGCAAATCAGTAGATAATCAGCAATATACTACATGTGGTAATTGTACAATTTTAAATTCAACAAATCCTTTAATTATTGGAGGTTTCTTAAATGCTGGTAATATTTCTAATTCTAAAAATTGGAATGGATTAATTGACGATGTCGCTATATACAACCGAGCTCTTTCTACTTCCGAAATTCAACAGCTTTATACTACTTCTTCCTACCTCTGGTCCACCGGTGCTACTACACCAAGTATTACGGTTACACCTACACAAACCACTACTTATTATTTAACGGTAACAGATGCCAACGGGAATAGTTGTAAGGATAGCGTTAAGGTAACGGTTACGCCTAAGGTCACGCCAACATTTACGCAGATAGCAGCTGTTTGTCAGGGTGCAACATTTACTCTACCCACGTCTTCTACAAATGGTATCAGCGGTAGCTGGAGTCCGGCGATAAATACACAGACTACCACTACATATACCTTTACGCCTTCAGCCGGACAGTGTGCCAATACGGCTACTATGACAGTAGAGATAAAATCCTGCAATCCTCTTTCTTTAATTGTTTCTACTGTGAATGGTGTTTGTGGCAATACTGTTGATGTTCCTGTTCGTGTTTCCGGATTCAAGAGTATGGCCTCCATGCAGGGTAGTATCAACTGGAACCCTGCAGATCTGAAGTTTGAATCGATTTCCAATTTCGGGCCTGCTTCTCTGGCACTTGGCAATGCAAATTTTGGCACCAGCCAGAGCACACAGGGCAGACTCACCTTCTCATGGAATGATAACAATCTTTCCGGTATCACACTTCCAGACACAACTACCATTTATACCATACGTTTTACTGCTCTCGGTAGCCAAAGCAGAACCATACCGGTAACTATAAGCAATACCCCTACAATTGTTGAATTTGTGGATGTTACGCTACAGAAAAAAAATATTGTTCAGGTCAATGGTAATGTTAAATTGAATTGCGTTTCTGTCATTTCGGGCAATATACTCACCCCTGTTCAACAGCCGGTGAAAAACGCTACTGTAAGTCTTTCCGGACAAGGAACTGCTTTTTCCACCACATCAGACGCCAATGGTAATTATACATTCAGTGTGGTACCGGGAACGTATACCCTCACTCCTTCAAAGAACAATGAGATTAACAGAACCAATGGTGTCACTACATTGGATGTAGCACTCATACAATCCCATATTCTGCAACGGAGTCTTCTGAATTCACCATACAAGATTATTGCGGCAGACGTAAACGCTTCCAATACGGTGACTTCTTTGGATCTGTTATTCATTCGCAGATTCATACTGGGATATGAAACCTCTTTTCCCGTCAATCGCACCTGGGCCTTTGTTCCTCAGGATCATGTGTTTGCCAATTCTCAAAATCCTTTTCCATACCCATCATCAAAAACAGTTTCGGCATTAGGAAGCTTACTTAATACCAACGTCGTTGGCCTTAAACTTGGAGATGTGAATTTTGACCGCAATCCGCAGTTGGATCGTCCTGTAAACAGTACACAGGCATTAAAACTTTACTATGATGAAGAAATCATCAATGATAAGGAAATGATTCTGCACGTAAGGGTAAAAGAGGGTAAGATGCTGATGGGTACACAGTTTACCCTGAACTGGGATGCCGGTAAATACACTTATGTTGGTGTAGTGAGCAATCCGTTAAACATATCGACAGGCGACAGATGGATATCCGAAGGCACACTGGCAATGTCTTGGAATGATGAACAGGCAAGAGGCTTGATGCTTGCGAAGGATATGGAATTGTTTAGCATACGATTGACACCCACTGGTAATGCATCATTGAATTATACCGATGATATACTCAGCTTAGGAAATGATAAACTTGAACAGGAAGCCTTTGATGGATCATATCGTAATACAGGCATTACACTGGAGCGCAGCGGTAAAGCCATCACTAAAGACAATTACCTAAAGGTATATCCCAACCCTGCCAAAGATCAGTTGCAATTGACATACGGTTCTGTTGTTGCAGGTAGAGGAGAGATAAGGCTTATGGATATATACGGCAATGAGGTGTACCGTAAGGTGGTACAGTTACAGCCTGGTGACAACAGATACAACCTAAATCTTTCAGGCCTTGGCCTGAGTGCAGGCAGTTATGTGCTGAAGCTTTACACAGCCAACAGCAGCAAAGAGGTGAAGGTGGTGTTGATGAGATAGCCCACGGTTTTAACATAGCCCACGGTTTTAACCGTGGGGGAAATAAGGTATTCATTCCAATTCGTCTCTTGTGAAAACACAAGGCGGAGGCGAAAAAGAAAAAAAAAATATCAATATGCAAAAAACGATTCTAATTGCGTTTGCGAGTATG
This sequence comes from Ferruginibacter sp., assembly GCA_018882645.1. GTDB lineage: Bacteria > Bacteroidota > Bacteroidia > Chitinophagales > Chitinophagaceae > Ferruginibacter. Next base: position 3,953 of record VERM01000060.1, on the reverse strand, counting down.
ATGCTTATTACTGCAGTGTCTTGTAAAAAAAGCTCAACTGATAACAATGGCAGCAATCCACTGTTAACTGTCAGGTGGAATTTAATAGACAATAAGACTATTGATAAGTTAGATGGTGTTGTTTTATATGAGAATACACAAACGTTTCGAAGCGGAGAGTGGTATGAGTTTACCACAAGCAATATTTTCAACAAGCGCGTATGGGAAGATGATGGTGTCGGTGGCGGTCAGTTTGTAGAGACTCCGGGCACATATGTTCTTAACGGGAGTAAAATAAAAATAAATGAGACGATGTTTGACATCAAAATACTGACGCCAACAACACTCACTTTATATCAAAAAGATGAGCAAACGGTTGATGGTAAAGTCTACAGTTCTGAGATTTGGCTGAATTTGAGCAGATAGGATGGGGAAGCCGGTTTAGGGGTTTAAAAAGATAGCCCACGGTTTAAACCGTGGGCTATCATCCAAAATACCTCAACCAGCTAAACTTTTTTACGCCGCATCATATTCTTATATACAGTTCTAAATGTCCGCCAAAGCCCAGTTCAACAATTTTTTGAATGGTCGAAATGCGAGCCTCTTTAATATTGTTCTCTATTTTGGAAATATATGATTTTGTTGTACCTACCTTTTCTGCAAGCTCTTCCTGCGTCATTCCCATTTCCAAACGTTTGTCATGGATTAAGGCTCCAACTTTAAAATTTTCATAACCGGCCTCCAGTTCATCCCGTTTTTTAGTGCCGCGCTTGCCGTAATTTTTTTCCTTAAACTTTTCGAGCGTCATCAATTTCTTATTCATATTCATTCCATTTTATTTTTTTTGATACGCATGTCCTTTTCATACAAACCTTTTATTTTAAGAGCCTTTTCTATTTCTTTTTTGGGCGTCTTTTGTGTTTGCTTTTTAAAACCATTTGCCAATACAATAACTTGTCCATTATCAAAAAAACAGAAAATACGTAGAATCAAAGTCCCGGTCTGAATGCGAATTTCATAAAGACCTGCTGTGTTTTCTATGTGTTTTAGATATGTTTCCGGAACTCGCTGCAGGTCTTCTATTAATTCAAAAGTCCAGATAATTTTTTCTTTGGCCTTTTTGGATTGCTTGTCGAAGAACTCCTGGAAATAATTTCCGTAAAAAATAATCTTTCTGTATTTCTGTGTATGCTTTTCCATGCTAAGTTAATAAAGTTTCACTAAAGTGAAACAATAATATTAATTGGATATCACAAATGGTGATTTCCAAAAAATAGTTCGCAAACGTTTTTTGGTTAATAGTTTGTTCATCAGGGAAAAATATCCCCATCAAACATAAATGAGCCTCGGTTTAAAAACAGGGGGAAATGACGGTCGTGAGATGTTTTTTTCTAGTATCGCCGCTTGTGAAAACACAAGGCGGCAGCGAAAGGTTTAACTGTTTAGAAGTTTAGATGGTTTAGTGTAAACATTTTTACTTTTTTTCAAACGCCTAAACCCTCTCAACTTTCTAAACATTCCCCCTCGCCTTCAGGAGAGGGGGTCAGGGGGTGAGGTCAACTTTTACATTTAGTGTTTTAGATTCAATATTTTACATTCTCCATTTTCTACATCGCCTCAAAAACTTTCAATGTCTTCATTTCGCCGAAGTCGGGAAAATGTAGTGTGTAATACTTAAGGTAATTGTGCAGCAGCTCCCTTCTTATTTGTTTATTGAGTTTGATCTCAGTTAAATCTATCGGTTGCATCGCTTTTAGAAGCTCCATTGTAATGGCGGCAGCTTGCCCGCTGATGGTATGAATGTGGCCGGGATCTTCTTTGGAAAAACGTCCGGTTGACAAATCAAGAAATATGGAAGTGCATGAAGTATGATCCACAGGAGGATCTTCGATTTTAAAACCAAAAAATGATGGCAGCTGCAATGAAATAAAAAGAGGCATATTCACAGCTACAGTATTGTCGGCTACATCCAGTTGCATCAACACATCTTCGCTGAAATTATACAACGCTTCATTTTTTTCCGGCTGTTTGATGGTCTTCAAAATCAACTCAATGAAATAGGACGCAATGCTGTTTTTCATGATATCACTCATCAGTGTCTCATAAATGTATCCCCATTGCATTTCTTTAATCCGTTGTAAATTTTTTAATTCATTATGATATACTTCCAATTCCAATATGGAGCCGGGTTGAAGCATTAAGGCTTTGGTTGATCCTTTTTTTACATTTCTTGCCCCATTCACCATATAGGTTTGCATACCAAAAAGCTCAGTCAGGATGGTAGCTATCAAGCTGGTTTCTCCATATTTAACGGATTTCAAAACTATGCCTTTGGTCTTGAATGTCATTCTTTATGTTATGTGTCGATAATAAAAAATGGGTTGTGTCCAAAAATCAACTTTCTTTGCAAACGAAAAAATATTTTCAACTTCAATATTCATATTTTATGTGGAAGAGCTTGGCCAAATTTGTGTTGAAAAACCGGCTCGTATTATTGTTTGCATTGATCATAAGTACTGCAGTGATGGGGTACTACGCCTCAAAGGTAGAGCTTAGCTACGAATTTTCCCGTGCCATACCTTCGGATAATCCCAAACTCAGGGAGTATCAGTCATTTAAAAAAATATTTGGCAATGACGGTAATATCATTGTAATCGGCATTCAAGATACTCAGTTGTTCAAACTTTCTTCATTCAAGTCATACAAACAATTTTGTAATGATGTAAGGAATGTAAAAAATGTAGAAGACATCTTGAGTGTTTCCGATGCTGTAGAAGTGTATAAGCCCGAGCCGACAGAAGATGAGATTATGCAGGAATTGATGGGAGGCAGCGTTTCGGAAAAAAAAGAGCTGGCATCAAGAAAGATATTTTCCGATTCGATTCATAGTCAGTCGGCATTAGACAGTGCAAAAACAATTTTTTACCAACAGCCTTTGTACAGGGCATTGATGTATAACCCCGAAACCCATGCCTATCTCATCGGTGTAAAGGTGAATAAAGATTCCATAAACTCATCTGCTAGGGTAGCTATAATCAATGACATACAAAAGGCAGTGGATAATTACAGGTCTGCCACAAAAATAGATGTATATGTGAGTGGACTACCTTTTATCAGAACTGTAATCGCAGAGCGTGTACAGGATGAAATGAAACTTTTTTTATTGGGATCGCTGATGTTGAGCGTGCTGATTTTGTTCTTATTCTTTCGTTCAATAAGTACTACTTTGATTTCTATCAGTGTTGTAATCATCGGAGTGGTATGGACTGTAGCTTTAATTTATTTATGCGGATACAAAATCACCTTACTTACTGCATTGATCCCATCGCTTGTAGTGGTGATTGGAATACCCAATTGCATCTATTTTATTAATAAATACCATTCGTCTTATTTAAATAATCCTCAAACAGACGATAAACTCAGAAAAAGAGAAGCGCTCATTGATATGGTCAGCAAAATGGGAATAGTCACTTTGTTTTGTAACATCACTGCGGCAATTGGCTTTGCCGTATTTGCTTTTACCAAAAGTGATATTTTAAAAGAGTTTGGGGTCGTATCCGGTTTCAGTATTATGATCATTTTTGTGATTTCTTTTATTTTGTTGCCTGCGGTTTTAAGCTATCTCCCTTCTCCCAAAAAAAATCAACTAAAATATCTGCAAAGTAAATGGGTTGGGAATTTTCTGAGTAGAATAGAAAGCTGGGTTTTCCACCATAAGAAATGGGTGTTATCGGCCACGATGTTGATAGTAATAGTCGCTGTATTGGGGATTTTCAGGCTGAATTCTGTTGCATACATTGTAGATGATTTGCCAAAAACCGATAAGGTATATAAGGACCTTAAATTTTTTGAAACCCATTTCAGGGGAATCATGCCTTTGGAAATTTTAATTGACTCTAAAATGCCTAAGGTGGGATTGAGGAAAAAAGGCTATGCGTTGTTTCAAAAATTAGATTCTCTCTCTGCATATATAG
>VERM01000059.1 GCA_018882645.1 Ferruginibacter sp. | reverse complement strand
CTTCATAACCTTCTTCAATATTGCGTGCATGCTGCAGTAAATTAAACTCTTCATTTTCATACACTACTTTTTTGGTGAGCCCGTAACAATTCAGCGGTTTACCTCTTAGACTGAATACCGCCTGTGTATTTACACTTCTTGCCTTTGTAATTGAACCGCTGGCGCTGTCTCCCTCTGTAATAAAAATGGTACTTTCTTTTTGTTTTTCGATAATGGCTTCTTTATCTTTTCCGGAAGGCTCATCATTGTAATGAAATTTGCAGTCCCTTAGTTTTTTATTATGCAGATTGGCTTTCTTTGCTCTTTCATTGGCGAGCTTTTTGATACCGGCCAGCTCTTTTCTTTCGCGTTCATTTTGTTCGATGCGTTTCTTTAATGCATCTGATGTAGAAGGATTCCTGTGCAGATAATTATCGAGTTCCTTCAAAAGAAAATCTCCTACGAAGTTTTTCATTGTAGGCCCATTTTCATACACATTGTTTGACCCAAGTTTGGTTTTGGTCTGACTCTCAAAAACCGGCTCCTGTACTCTTACCGAAATGGCAGCACAAATACTTCCTCTGATATCGGCTGCGTCATAATCTTTTTTAAAGAAATCACGGATGGTTTTAACGAAACCCTCCCGAAAGGCTGCCAGATGCGTGCCCCCCTGTGTGGTAAACTGACCATTGACAAAACTGTAGTATTCTTCACCATACCCATTTTCGTGCGTGATGGCCACTTCGATATCCTCTCCTTTCAAATGAATGATTGGATATCGGATTTCATCCTCATTTGTTTTTCTTTGCAGTAAATCCAGCAAACCGTTTTTACTGACATATTTTTTGCCATTGTAGTTTATAATCAGTCCTGCATTGAGATAGCAATAATTCCAAAACTGATTATCGAGATACTCCTGCACAAAATGAAAATTCTTAAACACACTGTCATCCGGAATAAAAATAACTTCTGTTCCATTGTCTTGTTTTGAACTACTTTCTTTGTGTTCCTTAACCAAGACCCCTTTTTCAAATTCAGCCGTCTTTTCTTTTCCGTCTCTGAATGCAGTGACTTTAAAATAATTGCTGAGTGCGTTCACCGCTTTAGTACCGACACCGTTTAATCCGACACTTTTTTGAAATGCCTTGCTGTCGTATTTGGCTCCGGTATTGATTTTACTGACCACATCGACCAGTTTCCCCAATGGAATTCCACGACCGTAATCTCGTACCGTTATGATTTTACCTTCGATCTTTACCTCCACTTGCTTGCCGTAACCCATGGTATGTTCATCGATGCAATTGTCGATTACTTCTTTGATTAAAACATACACGCCATCATCGGCGCTGCTGCCGTCACCCAGCTTACCAATGTACATCCCCGGTCTCAGACGAATATGCTCACGCCAGTCGAGACTTTTGATACTGTCTTCCGTATAGTCAAAATTTTCTTTTTCCGCCATTGAGAAAAATAGGTTTAGATGTGTAGATGATTAGACTCAACACAGTTCAATATATAGTTTATCGCAAAGGAATATTTCATAATTTTCCCGTCCGCGAATTTAATTGAATGACTTGGTACTTAAGCTGTCTGACTTATCCACAAAGCACCCGAATATGTGCGTAAATTTTTAGCGCAAAGGATTTTTTAAAGCAAATACGCACATCAATAACGTGAATCAATGATTGAAGATATGAACTAACTTTGTCAGTAGTTTACTGTCCGAAAAAGATGAGTTTCAGACATTCTACAAATCAAACAGTATTGTAAATAATAAAGCTTTTTATGAACCTTAATTTAATCGGGAAAACAGCCGTGGTTTGCGGCAGCACACAAGGCCTGGGATATGCCACTGCGGTTGAGCTTGCCTTATTGGGTGCCAATGTGGTACTTATGGCAAGAAATCAGGAGAAACTAATTGCAGCTATTGCTACTTTAGATGTATCCAAAGGACAGCAACACGATTATCTTATTGCAGATTTCTCAGATAGCAAACAAGTAGAGCAATCAATTAATCATTTTGTACTAAAAGGAAATACTGCTCACATCTTGGTTAATAATACAGGTGGCCCTGCCGGTGGTTCTATTTTAAATGCCGTTACAGATGATTTTTTAAGTGCATTCAATAATCATCTCATTTGCAATCACATTCTTACGAAAGCTTTGGTACCGGGAATGAAGTCGGCCGGCTATGGACGAATCATCAATATCATTTCCACGTCAGTGAAACAACCATTGATCGGTTTGGGAGTAAGCAATACCATCAGAGCTGCTGTGGCCAACTGGAGCAAGACGTTGGCTACGGAGCTTGGTCCGTTTGGCATTACGGTAAACAATGTATTGCCGGGATTTACTCAAACTGTAAGAGCAGATTATGTCATCAAGAAAAAATCATCTGATTCCGGAAAATCCGAAGAAGCAATCATGAAGGAATTGGTATCAGAAATTCCGGTTGGACGTATCGGCAAACCGGAAGAGTTTGGTGCTGCAGTTGCATTTCTTTGCAGTCCGGCAGCCGCATACATTAACGGAATCAATCTGCCAGTAGATGGAGGAAGATTAATGTGTTTGTAGAATCATCGAACTGAACAGAACTTCAAGACCTCTTTTGATTAATGTTTAGCATTATAGCATAGGTTCCGTTACAAATCATCCACTTTGGCCTCAATCACATTCTGGATAGATGTTGATACTTTGGACAATACATCGTAACCCGTCTGATCTTCTATATAATCAACTGAAGTCCTGAAAGAACGCCAATCGGTGCTGATGGTATTTATATTGGGCATGATTACACTGATTACCCTTGAATTGTTTTTTACTCTGCTCAGATCATTGGCGCCATCGGGTAAAACCACAATTACCTTCCACAGATTTGATGGAACGGTTACCTTTCCGTTATCCACTGTGGTGGCAGCGCCGCTATTACCCACTCCTCCTTCTCCATACACACCTGCGATGACATAGAGTTCATTCCCTGCCTGAACCAGGCTTCGGCAATAGGTTTCAAGCGATGCCCAAGGTCCCTGATTATTATTGGGCGCCTGAGGAATAATATTTGTCATGAGAAATGTAGCTGAATTTGCCTCTAGTGTTGAAGTACGGTCGGATGATGGGCACACATGACCTCTGTCGAAGCCGGAAGCGCTGTAACTTGTTGCAGCCACTTTATACCAGGTCTCAGGCAAATTAGGGTTAGCTCTGAAATCATTCTGTCTGGCAAAAGATCCAAAATCAGTATAAACCACATGCCAGCTCACCCAGTTGGGCGTGCCACGATCTCTGTTGTAAGACAGCGAATAATATCCTTCCTTCATAAGATAGTTACCAAAATCCGCTTCATTATCTGTAGCACTGCTTGGATTCCCCAATAACAAAGTACTGTCTGTGGCATCAGTTGGAGGAGCCACGGGAGGAACTACTATCGGCGGTTGGGGTGCCGGAGTAGTAAGTATGGCATCTTTTTTACAGGATGAAAAGAATATAATTGCAGATAAAAAAAGAAGAGTGAACTTGTTTTTCATAATAGTTGTTTCCATTTGAAATAAGTAATCGTTAAAAGTACGATAATTATTTTTCAAATGAACATGAATGATACTTGTTTTTTTTAATATATAAATTGATTATAACAATATTTTATATTTCAATCAGAAAAAAAATTATTAATTATGCATTAACTTCAAAAAACAAAAATTGTTTATGCTGAAAAAAAATTCACTAATAGCTTTATTGGCATTTATTACCTCAAATTTATTTGCGCAAAATATCACGGGAACCTGGCAAGGTATCATGTCAAATGAAAATTTGCAAATCAATATCATTCAAGATGGTAATGAACTATGCGGTTATACCTCAGATGTAGTTATCGGCGACAGATCAAGCAGATGTAAAGCCTATTTTAAAGGGGTTTACAACAAAAAAAATCATACTTGGATCATCAAGGGTACTTCATTCATCGAAAATTATGGTGGCCATGTTTTAATGACACTAAAATTATCACAAACTGACCCGGGTGATTACACATATTTAAGAGGTGCAGTTTCTCAAGATCTATTTACAGTGGAGCCTTCAAATCCAGTTTATATGGATTATTTCTGGATCAGAAAAGTTTCCGAAAAACCCACAGAACCCGGAAATGACAGAAACGTTTGCTTTGAAATGCCGGCAAAGAAAAATACTCCACCTCCACCGCCTACACCATCAAAGCCTCCTGTAAGCAAACCTCAACCCAAAAAAGAGAAAGAGAATACATCTCCGGTAAAACCTAATACAAATCCTGAGAAAAACACAGACCCTTCCATTCCTGCAACAACAAATACCAACAATGGCAAGAAAACGAATCCAAAAGAAGAAGAAAAAAAATCAACAGAAGAGATTATAACTTCAAAAATGAAAGAAAGATCTACCAACGAGATCACCACTATAAAAGTTTCTGAGCCTGAAATAGAACTGTCTCTTTATGACAATGGTTCAATCGATGGAGATACAATCACCATTTTCTATAATGGCAAAATCATCAAAAACAAACAAGTGCTTTCTGGAGAGCCGATCAAGGTTAAACTGAAACTTGATGAAAATATAAAGATGCATGAGATTACGCTATTTGCCGATAATCTGGGATCCATTCCTCCCAATACCGCTCTCATCATTGTGAATGCAGGATCTGAAAGATATGAACTTAAATCAAGAGCGAGTTTGGACGAAAACGCGGTACTGAGATTTGAGTATGTACCCAAATAAGGCAATAAAATAATAGAGCAGGAAAAAGTTTATAAATTCTCCCATACAGAAAGAGAGAATTTTTCCAGACTGGGATCTCGGGCTCCCATCAACAGAAGTACGCAGTCATTATTGAGATGAGATCTGATATTCACGAGCAGGGATTCTCTGTTTTCGATGAAAAAAGCATTTTTACCTTGAGATTTTATTTCGTTTATCAAATCTGCGGATGAAATATTTTTTTCTGCTGTTCCTCCGGCATAAAAAATTTCACTCATCCATATCTCATCTTCAGGCCTTAGCACGTTAACGAATTCTTTTACGAAGTCGTCTTTTAAAAATCTGGTGGGGCCATATCCATGGGGCTGAAACCATGCTATTACCTTAGGGGCAATATGCTGACAGGCCTCTATCGAGGAAGCGCATTTTACCGGATTGTGGGCGTAATCATCAATTACACATACCCCATTTTTTGAGCCCAATATCTGATGCCTTCTGTAAATCCCTTCATATTTTGACAATGCTTTAGAGGCCACTTCATGTGAAACTCCTATTTGATAGGCCACAGCGACTGCGGCCAAAGCATTTTCCATGTTGTGTTTCCCTACTGTATGGACAACATAAGGATAATCATTGATTGTAAATGAAACCTTCAATCCCTCCTGATGAAAATTCACCCCCTTGAAACCGGACTCTATTTCGGAATGAGAAGTGAAGTCAAATTGCAATCCTGATGAAAGTGTTCTGGATAATGGATTGGATTGGTTGACAATGAAAATGTCTTTTGTATTTTTTTTGAAGACAGAAAAAATCTCCATCAGTTCATCAATCTCCTGATGGTCTTTATCTACATTAAGCAATACGCCGATTTCAGGAGTGTAATTTACAATAGAGCCATCGCTTTCATCTGCCTCAATAATCAACCAATCTCCATTCCCAACTTTTGCATTTCCGATTTTTCCTTCTTTGATGAGTCTGGTCAAACCAGCACCAGATATGATACTGGGCGACATCCCGGCTTCTTCCATGATATCAAATAACATTGCACTGGTTGTACTTTTCCCGGATGTGCCTCCAACGGCAATGGTCTTTTTGCTGCAAGCAATGATGGCAAGCAACTCGCTTCTTTTCAGAATGGGGATGGATAAAGACTTTGCTTTTTGCACCTCGAATACGGTATCTTCAATGGCTGTTGAAACCACCACTAGATCTGTATCTGGATGTATCCCTAACCCATCTTGCTCAAAACATTTGATGCCCTCAGCTTCAAGCTTGTCTCTTGTTTCATTGTACTGATCAGGTAAAAAATACCTGTCGCTTCCGCTGACGTTTTTACCAATTCCTTTCAGATATTGTGCGATGGCACTCATTCCTGTACCGGCAACACCGATAAAAAAAACATTCCGGAAATCTGAAATTGAATGTGTCATGAATTTTATTTTCCTCCGAATACTTTTTTTAGCAAGCCGGTCACCTGAGCTGCAGGATCTTTTCTGATTTTTTGTTCTTCCTGTCCGATGGAGTAAAACAATCCATCCATTGTTTTGGTTGATACATAATTCACTAAGTCCGTATCCACTTTCTTTGAAGAAAATCTATTATAAGTTGAGAACAATTGTTTCCAGTAATTGGTGGCATCTACTTTTTTCAATGAGTTTTCAATTACAGGTCTCATTTTATCAGCAAGTTGTAGGCTGGTAGATTTCTTCAGGTATTCGGTTGCAGCAAAATCACCTCCGCGAAGGATATTCAATCCATCTGCTATTGTCATGCTTTTGATTGAAGAGAGAAAAATGTCTCCTGCACCGGATGCCGCATCCTCAGCGGCTCTGTTCATGGAAAGAATAGCCTTGTCTACCAGGCTTCCCATACCGAATCTCCTTAAAGTTTTTTCAACGTCTTGGGCTTCTTTGGGCAGAAGAATTTTTAAAGCCGCGTCTCTGAAAAATCCATCTACAGCACCCATCTTTTTGGTACTGGAAGATGATCCAATCGATAATGCCTCTTTCAAACCTCCTATGATTTCATCATTACGAAGATTGCCGCCAAGTAAAGCATTCGAAACATTTTTGATGATATTTTCAGGCTTCCCGCTGCCTGAATTGGAATTATTATTGATTGAATTATTAATCACCTTATTCAACACATCAGGAAGCTGAGCTTTAGCTACAGAAAAATAGAGACTAAGGAAAAGAACCAGGGAAATTTTATAACGCATCGTTAATAAGTTTATTTAATAATTTTTAATTGATTGCGAATATTAGAATGAAACATCTACAATAGAATCAGTTTTTGCATGGTATCACCTGCCGTAATCTGATCCACCACATCCAACCCTTCTATCACTTTTCCAAAACAGGTATGAACACCATCAAGGTGCTGTGTATTGTTTCGGTTGTGACAAATGAAAAATTGAGAACCGCCCGTGTTAGGTCCTCTGTGGGCCATTGAGAAAACACCACGGTCGTGATATTGCTTCTGCCCTTTAGTTTCACAAGGGATGGAGTATCCGGGACCACCCGATCCGGTTCCATTGGGGCAACCGCCCTGAATTACAAAATCGGGAATTACCCTGTGAAAAGTCAAGCCGTCATAATATCCTTTTTGAATCAAAGTCTTGAAATTATCAACCGTTTTTGGTGCGTCATCATCATACAATTCAAACTTGATGATCCCCTTGCTGGTATGTATTTCGCCTTGGGTCAGTTTAATTTCGCTCATATATTTTATCCCTTTTAATGAATAGACAAAATTATACGAAAAGATTGACTTTGAGATAACAGAATACAGAATTTGATTGCTAATAAAAGGTTGGATACAGTTGGACTTTAGTAAATTATTGAAACTGAAAAAAAGTTCATTGCTACATTTTTATCAGTTTCAGCACGGTTTTTTCTTTACCGTCAGCAATATGGAGAAAATAAATCCCTTTTGACAAACCAGACAAGTCAAGCTTTTCATTGTTGGAAGTAAGTTTCTTCTGTATTAGAGCAATGCCTGAAGCATTCAAAATGGTTGCAGATTTACCATTGAGTACAAATCCATCTGTAGGCATCAGATTCAAAAACTGACCTACAGGATTGGGATAGATTGATATATTGGGTAACGGCTTATTGTTGTTGATGTTGTTTTCCGAAGTATTTGGCAAAGCGCTTCCACTGACTGAAGTGCTGTCAGATTTGCCGGAATACAGAAAAGAATTTTTACTCCCATTAAGAGAAAACAATGCCCGCATTTTTTTTGCCTGACCGTATGTAAACATATTCATGCATTCATCGTTGGTATAATC
>VERM01000058.1 GCA_018882645.1 Ferruginibacter sp. | reverse complement strand
AAGATTGAGCTCTGCTTCTTTGGCAGCCTCCAACACCTCTTCGTGGGTGATGATATTTTCTTCATCGCGTATTCCCACATCCGTTATTACACTCATGGCAAAACAGGGCAATCCCATATGAACGGCCACAATCACTTCCTGCACGGTGCTCATGCCAACAGCATCGGCGCCGATAATATGTATCATTTTATATTCCGCTCTGGTTTCAAACGTAGGACCCGTCACACTTAAATACACACCCTCATTTATATGTATCCCTTTTTCAGCAGCGATAGCTTTTGCTTTTTCAATGAGTGCCTTTGAGTAGGGCTCGCTCATATCGGGGAAGCGGGGCCCAAATTCTTTTTCGTTCTTACCAATCAATGGATTGGGGGTAAACTGACTGATATGGTCTTTAATGATCATTAAGTCTCCTACTTTTAATGCAGGATTTACACCACCGGCGGCGTTGCTCAATAGAAGCGTCTGTATCCCCAGATATTTCATTACCCGTATGGGAAAAACCACATCATTGGGCGCATACCCTTCATAATAATGAAAACGACCCGACATGGCCACCACTTTTTTCCCGCTGAGCTCACCCAATATCAATTTCCCGCTATGCCCCTCCACCGTACTCACAGGAAAATGAGGAATATCTGAATAGGGAATCGCTTTTTCTATTTTGATTTCATTGGTGAAACTTCCCAGTCCGCTGCCCAGAACAATACCTACCAATGGTGTTTCAGGGTATTGCGTCCTGATATAGGCAACGGCGTCATTTATTTTTTGAATCATAATGGAAGCGTTAAGATTGGTAAAAATAAACAAGTTAGGCTAAATTTTATTTATCTTCGCAAAAATTTCAACATATGAACTTACATGAATACCAAGCAAAAGAATTATTGAAAAAATTCAACGTTCCTGTTCAGGAAGGTATAGCATGCAGCACTGTCAGTGAGGCGGAAGAAGCGTACAGACAAATACACACTCAATATGGAAGTAAATTTGCGGTAGTTAAAGCCCAGATTCATGCAGGCGGTAGAGGAAAAGGCACCATACAAGGTAAAGACCAAAGGGGTGTGGCAGTAGGCAAATCTGCCGAAAATGTGTCTACCATCGCTCAAAATATTTTAGGTGGGACACTCGTTACCATTCAAACCGGTCCTGAAGGTAAATCGGTCAATAAAGTGCTGGTAGCTCAGGACGTATATTATGAGGGACCTAACCCCGTTAAAGAATTTTATCTGTCTATATTACTGGACAGAAGCACATGCCGCAATGTAATTATGTACAGCACTGAAGGCGGAATGAATATTGAAGATGTGGCTCACGATACGCCTGAAAAAATATTCAAAGAATATGTTCACCCCGGCGGGAGTTTACAGGGATTTCAGGCTAGAAAAATTGCATTCAATCTTGGACTTAGCGGTGAGGCTTTTAAAAACTGTGTAAAGTTTGTAACCAATCTTTATAATGCTTATGTGTCTCTGGATTGCGGTATGCTGGAGATCAATCCCTTATTCAAAACCAGCGATGATAAAATCATTGCAGTTGATTGTAAAATGAATATTGACGACAACTCATTGATGCGTCACAATGATATCGCAGCTTTGAGAGATGTGTCGGAAGAAGACCCTACTGAGGTTGAAGCGGGAAAGTACAATCTCAATTTTGTTAAGCTGGACGGCAATGTGGGTTGTATGGTGAATGGCGCCGGTCTTGCCATGGCAACCATGGATATGATTAAACTCAGCGGAGGTGATCCTGCTAATTTTCTGGATGTGGGCGGTTCTGCCAATGCGCAGACAGTGGAAGCCGGCTTCAGAATCATTTTAAAAGACCCCAAAGTAAAAGCCATACTCATCAACATATTCGGCGGAATAGTAAGATGCGACCGTGTAGCTCAAGGCGTAATCGATGCATATAAAAGCATAGGCAATATTGAAATCCCAATCATCGTCAGACTACAAGGTACCAATGCCGATGTAGCAAAGAAATTAATAGATGAAAGCGGACTGAAAGTGCAGAGTGCCATCTTACTGAGTGAGGCTGCAGCTTTGGTAAACAAAGCCGTGGCCTAAATTGAATGATTTTCCGTGATGCCACAATAGACGACCTCCCATTCATTGTAGATATATACAATTCTACCATTCCCGGCCGTATGGTTACTGCCGATATTGATCCGGTGAATATTGAAGACAAAATTGAATGGTTTAAAAATCATAATCCCTCTACAAGACCCATTTGGATTGTGACTAATGATCAGCATGAATCCTTAGGATGGGTCAGCTTTCAGGATTTTTATGGAAGACCTGCTTACAAAGGCACAGCTGAAATCAGCATCTATCTTTCAGATAAATTCAGAGGCAGAGGATTCGGAAAAAAAATACTTTCTTATGCCTTTTCAAAATGCAACGTTTTGGGCATCCACACTTTGTTGGGCTTTATTTTCAAACACAACGAAGTAAGCATAAATCTTTTTGCAGAAATGGGATTTGAAGAATGGGCGGACTTGAAAGAGATTGCTGCAATCGATAATCAGCGATATAGCCTTGTCATCATGGGACGACGAATCAATAGTTGATTGATACCTACGTCTTATTAATAATCACCCACATTTATGGATTTTGGCACTACCGGTTTTTTCTTATCGTCAATCAATACAGGCGACTTTGATTTTGACCCCGTATCTCCCGGGGGTAAGCCATTGTTGTTCTCCTGCATATCAATGTTGAAGTTTTCAGATGAATCCATGATGTAATCTCCCATAAAATCATCCGCGTCACCATTGCCCACCTCTTCAACAATGGGATCTCCGGTATTTGCAATCATTGCAAAATTAACATCAGCATAAATAGGGTCATTCATCAACTCAAGAGGCTTCTCGAAAACTTTTATTTTACCATAATTAAGTTTTTTATCAGCATACACTTTGCTCATAAACAAACCCCATTTGGGAGCAGCCATCTCTGCACCTCCGCTGTTATTGGAGTAGATGGGAATAAAAGGGTCATCGCAACCTACCCATGTTCCTGCAATCAACTCAGGCGTATAGCCGATAAACCAGCCATCGGTATTATTATTTGTTGTTCCGGTTTTGCCGGCTTTCTCAACCGGAATGCTATATGCATTTAGCCTTCTAGCAGTACCAAATTGAATCACACCCTGCATCATTTTAACCATGCTGTATGCTTCTGACTCCGCAATCAACTGTGTACTTTGAGCCAATGGAAACTCTTGAATCAGATTGCCATTTTTATCTTCTATTCTATTGATGTACACAGGTGGAATGTTGTACCCTCTGTTTGGAAACATGGTATATGATTGAAGCATTTCAATCATTGGTATTTCTGCAGAGCCAAGAGCTATAGAGGGATAATGAGGAAGGGTTGCTTTTATTCCACAAGCTTTGGCGAACTCTATTGTTTTATCTACACCAACAATGCTCATCAAATACCAGGCAGCTCCATTTTTGGAATGAGCAAGACAGTTTGCCAAAGACCCACCACCGGAACTAATTGTCTTTCCGGAGAGCTTAACTGATCCGCCAGGCACACTGGTTTGGGGAGTAAAGCCCGCCTGAGTTACTGCAAGCGTATAAAGTAAAGGCTTGAATGTGGAACCAACCTGACGATACGCGCTTACATGATCATACTTAAACCATCTGTAATCTATTCCTCCAACCCAACACTTGATCTCACCCGTCCTTGCGTCTATTGAAGCAAAGGATGTTTGAAGAATTTGTTTATGATATCTGATTGAATCATAGGGCGTCATTATGGTGTCTCTCTCATGGTTTTTATCTCCCCACCAGCTGAAAATTCTCATCTTTACGGGCTTGTAAAATGTTTTTTTTATTTCCTCTGGAGTTTTTCCATCCTCTTCCATTAATTTCCAACGCTCAGAAAATTTCATCGCATTCTCAATGACGTTTTCATGTCCCTTCCATAAATTATCCCCTTTTCTTTTAAAATAATCATTAAGCTTGCTTTGAACAACATGCATATGTTGTACAACGGACTCTTCGGCATATTTCTGCATCTTTGAATCTATGGTAGTATAAATTCTCAACCCATCCCTGTAGATGTCATACGGCTCTCCAGTTTTTGGATTTTTATGATCTTTCGCCCATTTTTTCAACTCTTCAACTAATGAACTTCTGAAATAAGGTGCAATTCCGACATTTTCATCAATTTTTTTGAATTTTGTGATGAGAGGCTTGGCGATATATTTATTAGCCTCCTGCTGAGTTAGAAAGTGTTGCTTTGAATTTACCATCTGGTTGATTACAACATTCCTTCTTGTCAAAGCTGCCTGCGGATGACGAACAGGCTCATATATAAAGCCTTTGAGCATACCAACCAAAACGGCTGCCTCTTCCAAATTCAAATCAATGGGTTCTTTTTGAAAATAAGTCAAAGATGCATTTCTTATACCATATACATTACCCCATGGCGCCCTGTTTAAATAAAGCGTAATGATTTCTTCTTTTGTAAAGTTTTTTTCGAGTTTGACAGCTACTATCCACTCTTTAATTTTATCCATACTCCTGACAAAAACACTTCCTTTACCCTGCCCAAGAATCATCTTTGCCAATTGCTGCGTAATGGTACTTCCGCCCCCCTTGGTTCCAAAAGAGTAAAGCACTCGGGCTAATGCCTGTGCATCAATACCGGAATGATCAAAAAATCTTTCATCCTCCGTTGCCACAAGAGCATTGATGACATTGGGCGATATTTCATGAAACTTCACCTCACTTCTATTTTGAGAATATATCTTACCCATCATCACTCCATCAGCAGTATATATTTCACTTGCCAGATCCGCCTCAGGATTTTCCAGCTCTTTTATGGAAGGCATTTTTCCAAACATCCCAAAATTGGCCCCCACAATAACAATTGAAATTAAAGTGATGAAAATGAAGAAAGTAGACCATAAAATCTTAACTGAACGCTTCATGATAAAAATGAATTTAACTTGGATAGAAAAACAAAATTATTAAAATTTAGACGGATATTGACTATTAATCAATTTCTTGTACGTTGTAAAATCCTTATTTTTTTTGAGAACTTCCAGATTTTCCGGAGAAATCACAAGGAATGAATATTTGGATCGATCAAGCCAGGGAATCTCAGAAACCAACTGCCTTTTCAAATGGTCGTGATAAGATACTGCCGACTCCGCATCCTCAAATTTACTGAATGTGAGGATTGCATTATCGTCATCGAACCTGTCTTTGGATATAGTCAATGAATCATAATTATTTTCACGATTGAAGCGATTCAATGCGTTTATGGACTGATTGTAATACAATGGATCCACTTTGTTGAAAATCATAATAACCCAATGGGCTCTTCTTGGCTTCCAGACAAAATCGCCCATTTTCAAAAACGCAGGAGTCTTAACCACAGAATCAGTCAAGAGAGGTGTTTGTATTTTAGACTTCAATAATCTTATCTCTGATTTTACTCTGGGTATTACAGTTACGGCTAACAATGGCTTATTATCCAAAACCAACATTACATCTTCTTCTTGCACTCTAGACACATTCAAGTTGGTTAAATAGCCTTCAATTTCACTTCTTTTCTTGAGCACATCAATCATCGTTGATGCCTTTTCCTGTATCGGACTATTAGGGTAATTATTGACCAGTTCACTCAGAATGGAAATGGCCATGCTGTCTTGTTTTTGCTTTGCATAATATGCAGATTCAATATAAAGCAGTTGAGGAGTCCAGTAATTTTTTCCATAGATGCTGTCAGCCTGTTTTTTTTCAGCTATGGCTTGAGTATAATTGGCTTCTGTAAAAAGATTGTAAATCTGCTTATACTTTTCAGTGGCTTTTAATGTTAAATCATTTGTGCGAATGGATACCGTATCGCTTAACTTCTTGGCCATAGCCGATTGAGGCATTTGGGTATAAATCAGATTTTTATAGTAAGCCGCTTTTTGCATATCTCCGATCTTGCTGTAACAATGACACAGACCAGCATACACATCCTCATGGGGAAGTTTACCGGGAAATCTTCTAATGAACTCTTCATATGAATGAATAGATTGTTCATACTCTTCAAGATCATAGTCAAATATTTTTCCCGCCTCTACGAGTGCTTCAGCGATTTTATTACTGCTGCTATCCAACTGATCTGCTGTCAAAGGCAACCCCAACATCAACGCATCATAGCTATTTTCTACCGGCTTACCGTCGGCCGCGCCACTGATACTCATATTTTGCAATGAAGGATCATCGATGTTAATGTTGTCATTCACTACTATATTCATCACCGCCTTCCTTCTCCAGTTGTCTTTATTGTCGCGCTTCCCCCATTTAGACTTAAATTCATTCAATCCCCTCAACTTTAATGATGAGTTGTAAAAATACCAATCCCCCTTGGCAGAGGTTTGAAACAAATCAACAGGTGTATTGTTACCCGCATCTGTACCCGGAATATTCACGGTAGTAAACTCATCCTCATCTTTACTCGTAGCATCTTTGCGAAGTGATCTTGAAAGTTTTCTCACAAATACATCTCTTTCGGAAGCAGGCATAGCTGCGATTTTCTGAATACTGTCCTGGTGTGAAACAACAGACAATTGATTCGCAACTTTACGGATGCTGATGATTTTATCAGCAAATTCAGAAGAATCAGCTCCCTTTAATAAGCCTGTAACATCAACACTGTCGTAATGATATGCAGATTTTACAAAATCAGCCCGGGCATAAGCCAACTTCCCTAACTCAAAATGAGCTTTATTCTTGGATTTAATATCCGGATTGTCAAGAGAGAGTGTTCTGGTATAGAATGCCATGGCTGAAACTGTATCCTTATTATACAGACTCAATTGCGCCGCACTATTAAAAATCAAATCCCGATAAGATTCATACTTATCGTGTTTTGACATCGCAACTAGATTTTCAATGCTTTTTTTCACTTCAACCGGATCATTGATATTGTGCATCATTTTAGCCTTGTGGAGATTGGCATAAATTTCCTGCAAAGGGTCGGTTGGTTTTTTGGAAGAATTGGAATAATAAATATTGGCTTTATCAAACAATCCCGAATACTCATAGAGTTGTCCGAGCAAATATTGAGCCCTGGCCTTATCCGCCTTTTGTTCAATATTGGAAAGACTTTTTTCAAGATATACGGCTGCACTGTCATAATTTTTTTGAGCATAAAACCAGTAAGCCTTCACTTCATACAAATCATCTCTGAGTCTTTTGGGTAAATTGGGATCTTCCTGAAGTATATTGATCATTCCGCCAGCATCACTAAACTCTCCTTGTTCAATAAAATTTCGAACCATCCAGATCAATGCGTCATTTCTGCTCGGGGGCCTTTTGAATATTTTCTGAATAAAATTCGATTTCTCTTTGTCAGCTATCGACATTCCACCGGAAGCATTTTCAACAGACCCAACTGTTCTTTCCTCCTCATTATT
Source organism: Ferruginibacter sp. (assembly GCA_018882645.1). GTDB lineage: Bacteria > Bacteroidota > Bacteroidia > Chitinophagales > Chitinophagaceae > Ferruginibacter. The sequence goes on along the minus strand of VERM01000058.1, from coordinate 563 downwards.
TTTTTTTCTGGGAAATAAATTATAATTGATAAACTGAAATGTCAATGCTGCAGAGTCAAATAATTTCCTGTGATAATAAGACTTCCCAATCAGCAAATACAAATCATCCACCCAATCTGAACGCAAATCATGCAATAAAATACCGGCTGTTGCCTTATAAATTACAGAATCAAGCTCCTCTTTTTGAGTGGATGTATTTTCCAAACTGTACGGATAGAAAGGCAACAATTGAGCATAATCGTCTTTCTGTGAAAGTGTAGCCCTTTCAATTACTGCATTGTATTTATTCTTGGCGTTGAAATAATAATTGTAATGAGTTGTATTATTGTGGATGAAGCGTCTGAAGGTCGTGAATTTTTTATTTGCAGATTTTTCGGAAGGAAGCAGCTTTTCTTCATATTGCTTTGGTTTTTCATTTTGACCAAACAGATTTAATGTCCAGCTGGGCTGAGAAAAAACAACGGAAGCAATAAAACAAAATAATCCTGTCAAAGAGAAACGAATGAATTCTCCTTTTGCAAAAATTGAAATATATCCGGAATATAGCCGCATAGTATCTATTC
>VERM01000057.1 GCA_018882645.1 Ferruginibacter sp. | reverse complement strand
AACCAATTCACTTCGTAGCTGCAATTGTCTTAAGAAAGTATCGCAGCAATCCTGAGATGTTTCTACTTTCAGCAACCTGTTTTGTTTTTGAGTCGGCGGCGGGGCTTGGTAACAGATCAACCGGCCCGGCGGCCCGAATGACTACTTAATCACTGATTAGGCAGCCATGGCATACTGAGTATTGCCATTTAGTGTTTGAATATTCAGATTTAAGTGCTAATTATCCAACGCACTACATGCTTACACTTACAAAGAACTATGCTGTCAAAACCGGTCAGCCCCGGAATAAATGTTGAAGGTTTATGGTTTAAAAGTTTAAGGGTTGTTGCCAAAAAATAAAAACCACGAACAACAAACTATATACTGTAAAATTAACGAAATATCCTTCGTTTGCAATAATGCCACGGGAGAGAATATTTATTTTAACAGTTCCAGCGCCTTTTTTATGTCACTGTCATCTTCATTCAGCATCTCAAAATAAGCATTGTCGTCCCAATAGTACCTGGCGGCATTTGCCTTAATATACTTCTCAATGTATTTCTTCTCAGCTTCGGTCAGTTTACTCAGCTGAACAGAATCTTTTGAAGCCAGTGCCTGTAAATTCAAGAAATCTTTATCGTTCAATCTGAATCCTGAAGCAAATGACCTTGTGTTCGGATAGTTCAATTTCAACGAAGGTGATAACGCAAACAATGAAAAGCCATATCTCCTGACAACACCGTTTCGAATCAGTTTTTTAGCATTCAGGCTGAATCTTGTAGTATCCACAGGTACATAATAATCAGGCAAAATCCCACCATGTTGATACATCGTATCGCCGGATGGGTTTGCAATTTTACCGCTACTGTCCAATTTTCCTTTGACTCGAGGATCGGTTTCACCATTGAGGATCCTATTTTCTATCTCTTCATAATATGCCTTCTCCCCATTGGCATAAGAACGCTGAATGCTTCTTCCTTTGGGAGTGAAATATCTTGCTACCGTCAACCTAAGTCCACTTCCGTCACTCAATTCAAACTGATCCTGAACAAGCCCCTTTCCAAAACTTCTCCTGCCCACAATGACAGCTCTTTTCCAGTCCTGTAAAGCACCTAATAAAACCTCACTTGCACTTGCAGAGGTCTCATCCGCCAAAACAATAAGAGGCTCCTTTTCAAATTGTCCGGCCCTTTTGCATCTATATTCTTTTTTAGGTGAATGTTTTCCTACGGTGTAAGTTATCAACTTATCACCGTCAATAAATTCATCGGCAATATCCACAGCTTCATCCAGAATGCCGCCACCATTACCCCTCAGATCTAAAATCATTTTTTTCATTCCCAGCTTTTTAAGAGAATCTAAACTCATCATGAATTCTCTGTATGTCTTCTGAGTAAATTTATCGAGTCGAATGTATCCTGTAGAAGGATTGATCATATAGGAAGAAACTACACTGCTTACAGAAACGATGTCTCTGCTCACTGATAATGTCAACGGCTGACCGTTTCTGACAATTTCCAAACTCAACCGGGTTTCTTTTTTTCCCCTGATGATGTTCTTTATATAGCTGATGTCATCTTTTTTACCGACAAGATTTTTTCCGTCAGCTTTGATGATCTTATCTCCGATTTGAAATCGAGATTTTTCTGCGGGACTATTTTTAAGAATGTTAACTACAAATAAGGTGTCATTGTAGTAATCAAATTCAATACCGATACCATAAAAATTCCCCTGGAGTTCTTCTTTGTTTATTTCCATTTCTTCGGAAGGAATGTATACAGAATGTGGATCCAGTTTTCCAAGCATGGCACTAATGGCAGTATCTCTGAGTACAGTTCCATCTATCTCATCCACATATTTTGTATTGACCAATTCCATTACTTCATCTATAGAATTTTTCTTCTCATTATTAAAGAAAAACTTTCCGGGAAACTTATCTCTCATCTTGAATCCGATAAACATTCCTGCAATCATAGCTAGACTCAGCAAAACAGGAAGCCAGATTTGTAATTTATTCTTTTGCATAATTTTTTGAAGAGGCCAACAAATTTAAGTTTGCCTGCATTATTTTATCTTTACAAAGTTAAGTCATACTTTCATCGCAATATTTTATCTTGGTCATTAATTATATCATATGCCTGTTAAACTCATAGCTGACAGCGGTTCTACCAAAACTGACTGGTGTTTGTTAAGCGATAATAAAAAAATCAAAATCGTAACCCAAGGCATTAGTCCCTATTTTCTGACCGAAATGCAGATTCAGGATATTTTAAGCATTGAGCTTCTGCCCAAACTGAAAAAATATATTCCGGACGAAATATACTTTTATGGAACCGGTTGCAGCAATCCAAAGAATCAGTCTGTTGTCAAAACAGCCATCAGAGCTGTTTTTCCCAATGCCAAAACACATATTGATCATGACCTTTCAGCAGCTGCAAAGGCTCTTTGCGGAAATGAAAAAGGAATCGCCTGTATTTTGGGCACGGGGTCGAATTCTTGCTACTATAATGGGAAAAAAATAGCTAAAAATAGTCCGGGTATTGGATTTATACTTGGCGACGAGGGGAGTGGTGCCCATATGGGAAAAAAAGTTTTGCAATATTTTCTGTACAAAACTTTCGATCCTGATTTAATGGATAGATTCAAGTCTGCCTATTCAACCGACACCACTGAAATACTGGAGTCAGTATATAAAAAGCCGCTACCCAACCGATATCTGGCAAATTTTACAGGTTTTTTGGTGGAGAATCGCGGTCATTTCATGGTTGAGAATATAATTGAGGACAGTCTGAATGACTTTTTTTTCAATCACATCTGCAAGTACAGCGAAAGTTGGAAATACCCCATACATTTTGTAGGCAGCGTGGCATACGGATTTCGTGACGTAATTGAGAACCTATGCCAATCCTATGAACTTACACAGGGCAAAATCATGAGAACCCCTATGGATGGGTTGATTCAATTATACAAATAGGCCGTTCACACGAATTGCCGAAATATGAATTATCCAGATAACAAATCTTAACAAATGATTAAAATTATTTAAAATATCTGTAAAACCCTTGTTTCGTTCTGTTTAATGCATTAAATTCGTACATCATTCAATTTACAATAATAAATTACCCATAATTATGAAACAAAAAATTTTACTTGCATCTGTATTTACTGCAGCTTCTTTTATGGCCTCAGCTCAGAAGAGCCGACCCACATATGCCATTACAGGCGATGGTAACAGAGATTTTACCTGGATGAATATTCGTCAGGTTGATTTGTCTACCGGGAAAGTTACACAAACACTTTTCGAGCGAAGTAAATCCAGTTTCATAATCAACGATGTTGACGCTAAAAAATCCTTTGATCAAACCGCTTTTTCTGATGCGGATGTCTTTACGGCTTCCAAATACCCCACAAGTACAATGGTAGCAGCCGCTGCATTCGATGAACGCACTGATAAATTATTTTTCACACCAATGAAAATGGGTGAATTGCGCTGGATGAATCTCAATGTCAAAAACAACAAACCTGAATTCTTTTCTGTCAAACCTGAAGCGTTCAAGGTGGTTGACCCCAACGATGAAGCCACCAATATCACAAGAATGGTCATAGGTGCTGACGGTAAAGGTTACGCGATGAGCAACGACGGAAATCATTTTTTTAGTTTTACCACCGGTAAAAAACCTGTGGTCACTGCATTAGGTAATCTTATAGACGCGGATGGTAACAATAAAGTTTCCATTCACAACAAATGCACCAGCTGGGGTGGCGATATGATTGCTGATGCTTACGGCAGAATATATTTAATATCCGCAAATCATCATGTATTCGTTGTTGATGTCAATACCAGAATAGCAACATACAAAGGTGTTATACAGAATCTTCCTGGTTCTTACACAACCAATGCCGCAGCTGTAACCGATGATGGCGAAGTCATTGTAGGCAGTGCCAATCAATTTGATGGATTTTACAGGCTGAATATCAACGAACTGAAAGCCAATAAAATCAACGATTCTGAAATCAAATACAATCCTTCTGATTTTGCCAATGCCAATTTATTATTTCAAAAAGAAGCTGCCGCTGCAGCCGCCAATGGTGTAGCAAAATTGCCGGAACTGGCTATCAATGATGCCGATGCCAAAGTATTTCCCAATCCTGTAACAAACTCTACCTTCAACGTATTGTTTGAAAACAGACCTGAAGGCAGATACACCATCGTTCTTTCTGATCTGGCAGGCCGTGTCATTTCCAACAGAACCGTATCTGTTACCAAAGGTTCTCAGATTGAAAAAATCAATTTAAGAACCAATACAGCCAAAGGTATTTATGTGGTTAAAGTGCTGGATGCCAATAAAACAGCTATTGTGAATGAAAAAATTGTTGTCCAATAAAATATTTTGGGTTAATAAGCAGGAGGCCGTCTTTTGATGGCCTCTTTTTTTAAATTGCCAATCATGATGATCATCAATACCGAAGCATGCAGGATATAGAACCATTTTATAACTGGCGACATTTGTACATTGCCGATGAAGATACTCAATCGCCTTTCTATGGCCGTACGTACAGTGAGTTTGAATATTCTCAAACGCTCTACAATTATTATATACACCCGCAATGGGATGAGTTTGGATCCCGAACGCTTTATCTGAAAATTCTTTTTGCCGATTATGAAGAAGGATTCGCAATCATTGAACTTATAGGAGAGTGGAACGATGCCATTGAAAATGATATCATGACATTGAGAAGAGAGATTACCGATCAGCTATTTTTTAAGGGAATCATTAAGTTTATTTTTATTGCAGAGAATGTACTCAATTTTCACAGCAGCGATGATAGCTATTATGAAGAATGGCATGAACAACTGGAAGATGATAAAGGATGGATTTCAATATTAAATATGCCGGAACAAAGCAAATACGATTTTAAAAGAGCTAGAATAACCCACTATATAGAGTTGATGGAAATGCCCCAGTGGCGAACCCTCAAACCTGAGTTGATTTTTACCATGATCGACACTGAAATCCACAAAAGAATAGCATAACATTCAATTTGTTTAGTTTCATAACTTCTTATGAAAGAAAAACTTAGAATAATATCGCAATTTGGAATTCCCTGCCTTATTTTTGCAATAAATTTTATATCCCTCAACTTTAATATATGACCTGGAAACATTTTTTCACATCTTCCGTGGGTAAGAAATTTACCATGGGTCTTACAGGAATTTTTCTTGTTTTATTTCTAATTGTTCATGCTGCAGTCAATTGCTGTGTTTTTTTAAATGATGGCGGAAAAACTTTTGAACAGTTTGCGCATTTTATGAGCCATAATTGGATAGTTCGTATCCTTGAAATCGGATTGTTTGCCGGTTTGATTACGCACATCATTCAAGGGTTGTTGCTCTGGAAACAAAACAATGCCGCCCGTCCTGTTGGATACTATTACAACCAACCATCCAAAAACAGTACATGGTATAGCCGTTCCATGGGTATTTTAGGCACATTGTTGCTTTTATTTCTAATCTTGCACCTCTATCATTTTTTTGTAGACACTAAAATTGCTTTATACAGTGGTGATAAACCGCATAATTTGTATAATGAGATGAAAATAGTATTCAGTAACCAATGGGTGGTTATTGCATACCTCGCCGGCGTGATTGCACTATTCTGGCATTTATATCACGGCTTTCAAAGTGCTTTTCAAACATTAGGCATCAATCATAAAAAATATACTCCGATAATAAAAGCACTCGGATTGGGATATTCCGTGATCATTTGCATTTTATTCGCATTGATGCCTATTGCTTTTTATCTGAAATGGATTGACTAAAATCATTGATTTAAAAAGAATTTAAAACCAATAACATAATTATGACTTTAAATGCTAAGATTCCACACGGAGAAATGGACAAAAAGTGGAGTGATTACAAAGGACATGTGAAGTTGGTTAACCCAGCCAATAAACGCAAGCTGGAAGTTATTGTTGTAGGAACCGGACTGGCAGGAGCCTCCGCAGCTGCATCTTTGGGCGAACTGGGATATAAAGTGAAAGCGTTTTGCTTTCAGGACAGTCCCCGCCGCGCGCACAGCATCGCCGCACAGGGGGGAATCAATGCGGCAAAGAATTATCAAAATGACGGCGACTCAGTTTTCCGTCTCTTTTACGATACAGTCAAAGGAGGAGATTATCGCGCAAGAGAAGCTAATGTACATCGTCTTGCAGAAGTCAGTACCTCTATAATTGATCAGTGTGTAGCTCAGGGAGTGCCTTTCGCAAGAGAATACGGTGGATTGCTGAGTAATCGTTCTTTCGGAGGCACACAGGTGCAAAGAACTTTTTATGCAGCCGGACAAACAGGTCAGCAATTATTACTAGGAGCCTACAGCGCGTTGGAAAGGCAAGTAGCTCTTGGTAATGTGAAAATGTATTCTCGTCACGAGATGCTTGAAATAGTTAAAATTGATGGAAAGGCAAGAGGTATAATAGCAAAAGATCTTGTTTCCGGTAAACTGGAAAGACATTTCGGACATGCGGTACTGTTATGCTCGGGTGGATATGGCAACGTTTTCTATCTGAGTACCAATGCCATGGGAAGTAATGTGACTGCCGCATGGAAGGCTCACAAGAAAGGAGCGTTTTTTGCCAATCCATGTTTCACACAAATCCACCCTACATGTATACCCGTGAGTGGAGATCATCAGAGCAAACTTACCCTGATGAGTGAAAGTTTAAGAAATGACGGAAGGATATGGGTACCCAAACAAAAAGGCGACAATCGTAAACCCAATGATATTCCTGAAGAAGAAAGAGATTATTATCTGGAAAGAAGATATCCCGCTTTCGGAAATCTCGTTCCCAGAGACGTAGCCTCTCGTGCTGCCAAGGAAAGATGCGATGAGGGTTATGGAGTAGGTACCACCAAAATGGCTGTGTACCTTGATTTCAAAGATTCCATCATGCGCTATGGCAGAACGGAAGCCGGAAAAACCGGTTTGGAAAACGCCGATGACTCAACGATTTATGCCCTGGGTAAAAAAGTGGTTGAGGAAAAATATGGTAACCTCTTTGAGATGTATGCAAAAATAACCGGAGAAAATCCTTACGAAATGCCCATGCGCATTTATCCTGCTGTGCATTATACCATGGGTGGTCTCTGGGTGGATTATGAACTCCAAACCACTGTGCCGGGTTTGTACGCACTTGGAGAAGCCAATTTCAGCGATCATGGGGCCAACAGACTGGGCGCTTCCGCTCTGATGCAAGGGCTGGCCGATGGTTATTTTGTTATTCCTTATACACTCGGTAACTATCTGGCTGATGAAATCAGAACCTCTTCAATATCAACGGATCATCCTAGTTTTGTTGAAGCAGAAAATGAAGTGGCGGATCGGTTAAACAAACTGATAAACATAAAAGGTAAACAGACAGTTGAAAGCTTCCATAAAAGATTGGGTAAAATCATATGGGACAAATGTGGCATGGCCAGAAACGAGGAAGGCTTGAAACAAGCTCTCGACGAATTGAAACAGTTGAAAGCTGAATTCTGGAGCGATGTAAGAATTCCTGGAGGTATCAATGAATTCAATCCTGAGCTGGATAAAGCAGGCAGAGTAGCTGATTTTATTGAGTTGGGTGAATTGATGTGTATCGACGCACTGGATAGAAATGAAAGTTGCGGTGGCCATTTCAGAGAAGAAAGCCAGACCGAAGACGGAGAAGCAAAAAGAGATGATGAGAATTATGCTTATGTCGCCGCATGGGAATTGAAAGGTGAAAACCAATGGGAATTACACAAAGAACCTTTGAATTTTGAAATTGTTAAACCATCACAGCGCAGCTATAAATAATTTTATTATGGAACACTATCACATGAATCTGACGCTTAAAGTATGGCGTCAGAAAAACAGCCAGACAAAAGGAAATTTTGAAACCTATCAGGTGAAAAATATTTCCTCTGAAATGAGTTTCCTCGAAATGTTTGATGTGCTGAACGAGCAACTCATTGTGGAGGGCAAAGAACCTATCGCATTCGATCACGATTGCAGAGAAGGCATTTGTGGAATGTGCAGTATGTACATCAA
>VERM01000056.1 GCA_018882645.1 Ferruginibacter sp. | reverse complement strand
ATCCTATAGTGCTACTAAGGCATATCAAATTAATTACTTAGAAAGTTTGAGGCTAAATACCTATAAATTTAATTTTCCCATTTATGTAACAGATGTCCGACCCGGATTTGTTGATACGGCAATGGCAAAGGGGGATGGACTTTTTTGGGTTACTCCTGTCGAAAAAGCAGCTAAACAAATTTATCGTGCTATTCAACAGAGAGAAAAAGTGGTATACATATCAAAGCGTTGGAGATTGATTGGATATATTCTTAAATATTTTCCCTATTCAATTCTTAAAAGATTTTGAAATTCTCTCTTTCCTAAGAGGAGATTTTATTCCCTACAGTTCTAAAAAAGATTGAACCATCCTAACTCATTGATATAAAAAGAATAAGCCATCATTTTTGATGGCTTGTCCAGTGAGGCTCCCCTTACTTGTCAGAATTTGAACCAAATTAGAGAGGATTTGGATGGTATTGTTAAACTAAGTAATTGGTTATGAATTTGTTATATTATATTTCGGGACTATTAATGTAAAATATAAGCGGAGTTTCTTTATTTTACTTTATGCGCAATAAGGTAAAATATGAATTATTTTGTTTTACTTTGTTGAAAAAGAGATTCCGATGATTCAGCTCGAAAAATATATATCAGGAAGAAATGAGAAAGACCCGACCGGTTATTCTTATTTTTTACCCTCTTTAATTAATGAGCAGTGGAAGTGGGAAGAGCAAAGTATTAACCAATTATTGGAAAAAGCTGCTATTAAATTGGGGGAGTTGAATTCATATTCGAAATTGGTGCCAAACATAGACCTGTTTATTCAGCTTCATGTAACAAAAGAAGCTGTTGTTTCAAGCAGAATTGAAGGAACCAAGACCCAAATGGAAGAAGCGCTGATGGAAGAGGATGAAATTTCACCGGAAGGGAAAAATGATTGGCAAGAAGTAAACAACTATATTAAAGCACTTAATCAGGCAATCATTGAGTTAGAGTCCTTACCCATTTCATCAAGATTGATTAAGAAAACCCACCAAATATTATTAGATAGTGTTCGCGGGGAACATAAACAACCGGGCGCATACAGGAGAAGTCAGAATTGGATTGGTGGTAACACGTTAAATGATGCAGTCTTCATACCGCCACATCAAAAATATATTGATGAACTTATGGGCGACTTAGAAAATTTTCTTCATAATGAAGAAATCAAAGTTCCTGCATTGATTAAAATTGGAATTGCTCATTATCAATTCGAGACTATTCACCCATTCCTTGATGGCAATGGAAGAATAGGCCGGCTATTAATCCCCCTTTTTTTGGTTGACCAAAAAATTCTAAATAAACCGCTCCTGTATTTATCCGTTTTTTTTGAAAAAAACAAAAGTCTGTATTATGACAATCTTACTTTCGTAAGAACTAAAAATGACATGATTCAATGGCTCAAGTATTTTTTGGTAGGTATTGCTGAGACTGCAGAAAATGCTACAAAAACGCTCTCAGATATATTGGAATTAAAATCGCAGCTTGAAAAAAAGATTGCCACAACATTTGGTAAACGAAGTCATAATGCTGCATTATTACTTCAATTTCTTTTTAAAAAACCGATTATACATGTGAATCAGGTCAAAGAATTAACGAAATGTAGTTTTAAGTCAGCGAATGATTTGGTGTCTGACTTAGTAAATGCCGGTATACTAAAAGAAATGACGGGACAAAGCAGAAACAGAGTATTTGTATTCGATGAATATATAAATATGTTTAAAAGAAAATAACTCTAAGTTTTGAACTGGCTAATTTATTTCACCGCGAACTAAGCATTCCGGAAGAAGTGCTGTTGGGATGAATAGATTATTATTAAGAAAAAGATTGAACCACCCTAACTCATTGATATAAAAATAATAAGCCATCATTTCTGATGGCTTGTCCAGGGAGGCTCCCCTTATTGATGAAAGTTGCAGCTATTTTCCTCTGGATTGCGTATTAACCCTTTAAAATATAGCCTTGGGTTTACTACAGTTGAAAGTAAGTTCAATTACCCCAATTTCTCGATTCCTGTATTTTCCGCTCACTACTTCATCCTCCTTCCACAAACGCTGATTCTATACGAGCTAGGAAAGTTCGATATTAAAGACTACATTTGTATCCTTCATCAGAAGATTGAGTTCTCAATCTAATTGTATCTAAAATACTTTCAGTTAAGTTTCACAATTTTTTAATCAAGTAACTCTACACTATGAACTGTGGAGGGATATTTCAAAACAAAACCCGAATTGGGTAAAAATCAACAAATGAAAAAAGGAACAGTAAAGTTCTTTAATTCAACCAAAGGCTTTGGTTTTATTAAAGGAGAAGATGGACAAGAAGTTTTTGTTCATGTAACCGGTTTAAAAGACGAGATTCAGGAAAACGACAATGTATCCTATGATACTGAAGTTGGCAATCGAGGTGTCAATGCTATAAACGTCAGATTACAGCATTAATTTTTTAAAGCAGCTTCTAAAGCTGCTTTTTTTGGCTTAATTCTTTTTCGTAATTATCAATCACAAAGCAAAACATAAATGGCAGATTTTTTCAGGAAACGGGATAGAGAAAAAAAGAAACAGCTGCTATTGCCCCTAAGTTGTCATTTAAATTTCCTTTCGCAATTCCTCTGTTGAAGTAACCATTAACATATTTAGGGTTATTTTCTATTGCTTTTGTAAAGTCTGCTATTGCTCCTGTGTAGTCTTCTAAATTTAATTTTGTAACTCCCATATCAAACTACTCTTCTGCCGTCTGGCAAAAAGCAATAGTTGGTATTGAAAAGAAAAGGAATAATAAAATAGTTTTCATGATACTTATTTGGAGTAAAAATAATGCATAATTGTAATTAAAAAAGAGGTTAACTTATTGAAGGAAAGGCGATACCGCCGCCCCCCCTTATTTTGCATTTGTGACGGAAATGTGACGGAAACGTAAAATAAAAAAAGGGCTTCATTCGCTGAAACCCTTTACTGTAGTGGCTCCCCCTGCTGGACTTGAACCAGCGACCCTCTGATTAACAGTCATATTTGACCAATTTTTTATTATATATAGATAGTACATAATTACCTGATTTTCATTATTATGTGTTGTATTAAAATACAACACTTTTATATTATATATACAGTCATTACGTAACGTTGTGGTGCAAATTTTGGTGCAAATTTTTTATTTGTGCAACACTCTGATTAAAAATATGACTATTTTTACAAAAACATCCCCTTTTTTATGAGCATTTTAGCCTCCTGCAATTACTTTCTTGACACCCGCCATCAACTCAAAGATTACACCTATCCGGTGAAACTAACTGTCTATTTCATGGGCAAGAAAAAAAGATATAAAACACAATTCTCCTGCGACAAATCCGGCTACGAAAAAATCATCAACAACCTGTCCAAATCAGAAGCGCTTCGTCAACAGAAAAAACAAATGGATCGCTGGTTGATGGAACAGCGAGGTATCATTGAAAGCATTTCTCCTTTTTCATTTGATGAATATGAAAAGCTGTTGCACAAAGAAATTATTGATGCAGCCCTTGAAAGAGATTCAGCAGAAACCCTGTTTAACGAGTACATCAACCAATTGAAAAAAAGAAAAAGTATAGGTACTGCCACAAGCTATCAAACTGCTTTGAATTCATTACTGGGTTATAAAAAAAATCTACGGTTGAGCGAAATAGATGAAAACTTTTTGACCGATTATGAACACACACTACTGACAAAAAAGAAATCAGAAACAACCGTAGGAATCTACCTTCGTTCTCTTCGCACGATTTTTAATCTCGCTATTGCAAAAGAAGTCATTCATCCCAAAAAATATCCGTTTAAAAAATACACCATACCCGCTCCCCGCAATACCAAAAAGGCCCTGAAGAAAAACGATATTAAAAAAATATTTGCATACGAAACGGAAGATACAACAAGAGAGAAAGCTTTAGATTTCTGGAAGTTTAGTTTCATGTGCAATGGCATAAACTTTAAAGACATTGCACTTTTGAAAAATGAAGACTTCAAAGGAGACTTTATTGAATTTCGCAGAAGCAAAACCAGACGCACCACTAAATCCGGCAATTTGCCTATTCGTATACCCATGAACGACATGAGTAAGGCTATTGTGAGGAAATACAGAGGCAAAGGATTAAATCCAAAAGATCCGCTGTTCCCTATCATCACCAAATCAATGGATGAAATTCAAATTGATAAAGCCGTTGAAAATTTTATTCAAATCACCAATAAATGGCTTAAGCGCATTGGTACCGAACTCGAACTCCCGATTAAGCTCACCACTTATGTTGCCCGACACTCATTTGCAACGATTCAAAAGAACAACGGACTTTCTCGTGAATATCTGAAAGAATCACTTGGTCATGCTTCCATCGCAACCACAGAACGCTACCTAAGCAGTTTTGAAGACGAAGATGTGGTGGAGATGCACGGAAAGTTGCTTGAGGGGATTGTGTGATTTATAATAATATTTGCCTAACTCTGCTTAATTTTGGCTAAATTAGTACAATAGATTGTCTGAATATGAAAACACGAATAGCAATAAAAAATAGAACGCTGAATAAGAAAAAAAACAAGATTAATAAGGACTTCAGCTCAGTTGAAGATAGTGTAAATGCTATTCGGATACTTCGTAAAATTGGAGTCAGAGCAGGTAGAGCTGCGGCTGCTGAGGCAAAAGCAGCCGGACTTCCTAAATTCGCTGTTATTAACAATGAGATTGTAAAAATATTCCCGGACGGAAAAGAAAAAATATTAAAGGGAAACAAGCCTGTTTCCGGAAAATACTTCATTAAGTTCAAGCCTTCAACAGTCTTTCATGCCAAGTAAAAGATTAAGGGTAATGGCTGGCCCAAATGGTAGTGGCAAAAGCACCGTACTAAAAGCTGTTTATTCCCAATTTTATAGTGGATTGTTTGTTAATGCAGACGAATTGCAAAAATCTTTAAATACAGCAGGCTTTGTTAATCTGCTTGGCGATTATAATCTCGACATCAATGAGAAATCTTTTTTAAATTTTATCAAAGGATTGGGCAAGTCTTGGATAACAAAGGCTAAAAAAGAGAAAAGTAAGATTTCATTATCATTTAGTAATGGAATCTTATCCGTAGATAATAAGCCAACTCCTTATGATGCTGCTATGGCAGCAGACTTTATTCGTCATGCACTTGTGAAAAAAAATGAAACATTCACGTTTGAAACCGTTTTAAGTCACGAATCTAAAATCAGATTTTTGGATTACTCAAAAAAAAGAGGATTTAAAAATTATCTCTATTTTATTTGTACTGTTGATCCGGAAATAAATATTAATAGAGTTAAACAACGTGTTTTACTTGGTGGTCATAATGTTTCTCATGAAAAAATTGTTAGTCGATATTTCGATTCCCTGATGCTTCTGAAAGACATTATCCCTCTATGCCATAGAGCATATTTTTTTGACAATTCTTCGGAGAGAAATAGAGATGCTATCAACCCTGTTGCAGAGATTGACCCTTCCGGAAAATTAATAATATTAAGCCCCAACCAACCCTGGTGGATGAAAGATTATGTTATAGACCCATTATTTTCTGAATAAGTCTATTTCAGGATTTTTATAGTGAATGATTCGGCTGTTTCACAAAGAAATTATATATGCAGCTTTAGAAAGAGATTCCGTAGAAACACAGGTAAAGGATTAAATCCCAAAGACACCATCACGTCAACTTTATTTATTTTGCAAGATACCCTTTTTAACATTTTATAGTTTTGGCGAAATATAATTTTTTATAACTCGCCAAATCGTGTATTTTTTTGAAGTTTTGGCGAAATATAAATCACTATGGCCTTAAATGTTATAGGTAGAACAGAATTTTATTCAAATCACCAATAAATGGCTTAAGCGCATTGGTACCGAACTCGAACTCCCGATTAAGCTCACCACTTATGTTGCCCGACACTCATTTGCAACGATTCAAAAGAACAACGGTCTTTCAAGAGAATACCTGAAGGAATCACTTGGTCACTCCTCTATCGCTACAACCGAACGCTACCTAAGCAGTTTTGAGGATGATGATGTGGTGGAGATGCACGGAAAGTTGCTGGAAGGGATTGTTTGAGAGGGTATTTTTGAGATTATAACCACACTATAATGTCATTTTGATCATATTTAAGGCCTGTCTGAAATAAATTAACCTAATTATCACATCATAATGTGATTTTTTTGTTTAAATAAATGAAATTATCTACTTTTGACTTATAAATCACAATATAATGTTGGTTATAAAGCTTGGTGAAACTATAAAAAAAAGGAGGAAGGAGTTGAAAATTACCCAACCCCATTTAGCCGAGTTGGCACAAATCAGCATTAATACCTTATACAAATTAGAAAAGGGACAAGGCAATCCCTCGGTGGAAGTTCTGAACAAACTGG
Source organism: Ferruginibacter sp. (assembly GCA_018882645.1). Lineage (GTDB taxonomy): Bacteria > Bacteroidota > Bacteroidia > Chitinophagales > Chitinophagaceae > Ferruginibacter. Next base: position 1,665 of record VERM01000056.1, on the reverse strand, counting down.
CCGAGGTTTTGGGCATGGAGCTAACCCTTAAAGTGAAAAACCAGTCCTGATAATTTCATCAGAAACATTCATAAATGAGATCATTAGAAATATACCGCAACGGAATTTTGGCAGGTGTACTCATCGAAGAAAATCGTAAGCATTATATTTTCAAATATGATGACAAATATTTTATTGATAAGAGCAAACCTTCTATCAGCTTAACACTCCCAAAAACACAAAAGGAATATAGCAGCGAATTCTTGTTTCCGTTTTTCTTCAATATGCTCAGTGAGGGAGTAAACAGAAAATTACAAAGCATACAGTTGAAAATTGATGAAGAAGATGACTTTGGGCTACTTGCAGCAACGGCACAATATGATACCATCGGGGCAATAACCGTAAAACCCATCATATAAAATGAACATGAAAGAAATCAAATATTGTCCCGGAACGCTGGCGGAAGGATTTTCTACTTATAGCCCGGGTTGTTTACGGAATGTTTTTAATGGCAAAAAAGTGAGTCATATTTTGTCTTATGATCAGCCACAGCAAAATGAAGAAGTTGCAGCGCTGTTTATGGAAAACCGGAAGCGCATATCCATATCAGGGGTACAGGAAAAATTGAGTTTATTACTGGAGAAAAATGTTTTGCGTTTGACAAAGGAAGGAGAGCAAGGTACATATATACTCAAACCAATACCAAGGGATTTAAAAAAAGTAGATCAGGCTCCTGCCAACGAGCATTTGACTATGCAAATAGCCAAACAAGTATACGGCTTGAACACAGCAGAAAATGCCATGATTTTTTTTAAAAATGGTTCGCCTGCATACATCACCAAAAGATTTGATTTTAAAGAAGATGGAAGTAAATGTGGCAAAGAAGATTTTGCATCACTGGCTGGAAAAACCAAAAACAATGCAGGAGCCAATTTCAAATACGAATACAGCTATGAAGAGGCAGGTCTGTTGATTCAAAAATATGTTTCGGCATGGAGAATTGAAATAGAAAAATACTTCTCATTGGTGTTATTCAATTATTTATTTTCAAATGGAGACGCTCACTTGAAAAACTTCTCCTTACTTGAGTCATCCGAAGGCGATTATATCTTAAGTCCGGCATATGACTTATTGAATACCCATCTACATGTTGATGATTCTGATTTTGCGCTGGATAAGGGATTATTTACTGATGATTTTAAAAGCGAACAGTATAAAAAGAACGGACATCCCAACAAAAGTGATTTTGAAGAATTTGCAAAACGAATAGGTGTTTCAGAAAACAGGATTGAAAAATTAATAAGTCCATATTTGCAAAAGCAACCCTTAATGGAATCATTGATTAATCGTTCATTTCTTACAGAAGACAACAAAAGGGGATACTTAATGATGTATCAAGCCAAAAGAAATTATCTACTTGCATAATGGAGTTGGCGGATTAAACTGAGTAATGAATGTAGAAATTCCGTTTGCAAATTTCTAGAAAACAAAAACGAAGAAATAAGGCCGGAAAATCAAAACTCAATTATTTGTCATATTCGTTTTGTTTTGTGTACAAAATTACATTTATTCAAACGAAAAAGTGTAATTTCGTGCACATAATACTAAGGATATGCAAAGAGAACTGCTCCAGAACTTAATTTTTTGGAAAAACAAAGCCGATAGAAAGCCTCTCATTATCCGAGG
>VERM01000400.1 GCA_018882645.1 Ferruginibacter sp. | reverse complement strand
ATTCAATTCTGTGCGACCCGGATATGCACGGGTTCTCTTTAGCTTTCGAATGCCACCCTCCAAGACCTGGATACAGTTAGAATTGACCAATTTGCAACAGCTCAATCAGTTACCGAATCTTGATTCATTGTTGGGTCAAAGTTTACTGGCCATTAAGGGAGTTGTTGATTCAACTCCTATGGATAATATTGCCCGAAGAATCGATGCGGTACCCCGGGATCAAAAAGTAGAGATAAGAACCACCTCCCATGAATCTAATCAGAATACATTGGTTTACCAGCAGGGTAGTTTGAGTAATCTCAAGATAGAGCGGGATACTTTGCGCATTACATTCTATACAGGCGGTGGGAATGATATGAAGAGGCAATTGCCTGGTTTTATAACTGTGCAAGTGAATTTTTTGCAGGACCTGTATGCTTTGCCTTTGCATGTTATGGATTCATGTGTTGAATTGGCAAGAAAACATTTTACGGAAGAACTTATCAAGGGAATAGTTGAGCGAGCAAGGGTGACAGCGACATTTGATCTTTCTCAAGGGCTGATGATTAATCCGGGGACAGAGAGGTTGAAAAAATTAGGGAAGCGCGCATATAACATTTCACTGAATAATGAGGGAACGTTTCTACCTGCTATCTATGGCAGTTTGCAATATGTGCGGGGTATGGTAGCGCCGTCTTTTTCAGCTGGATTGAGTTATGTGATTTCAGATAACAAGCGGAATGACCATCGGGTATATCTGATGTGGGAGCCCTATTTTTTGTTTTCGAGAGAGGGTAATCAGTTGCGAACCGATAGAAATGATTTTATTACTTTTCGAAAGGTAGAATATGAAAAACCACAGAATGGTGGTTGGTCATTTGTGCAGAATTTTTCCGTAGGTTATCTGGTGGGCAGGCGAGGAAACTGGTTTGAGCCCAATACTTTCAAGTTTAGTTTACCGGGTGTGCGAAATTATACTTTACAGGTTGAGCCAGAATTTTATTTCAATGGCTTCTTTAAAAAGTTCTCGCCCTCTTTGCGGTTTAGTTTGTTTTTTGAATAGTGTTGACGGGGAACTATTTTTATTAAATGACCATATCGGAATAGTTTTCTTGAAAGCATGTAAGTAATATGATTGTCATAGCGGGTAATAGATTGTATAAACTACAATACCAGCTGTTAATCAAAAGGAAAACGGGCTAAAGAATTGTGCTTGATAAGCATTAATTTTTTGAGTGCATATTTTTCAATCTCATATCTTACTGATTTTTTAAGCAAGTATCCTCTTTTTTTAAAAACGAGATTTTATTTGTTTTCATTTAAAAAAATCACCTCAACTATTATCCTTTCAAATTATTTGCGTCGGAAAGTAATTGAAGGCTATATACTTTTTGAACAAAATAAAGTACAATTGATTTTTTCGTCTAATCGGTAGGAAAACAATGGTTTTATTGAAAATCAGCGAGTTAAATCAAAATTTGAGATAGTAATTACGTATTTACGTAATCCAACATCATTTTTTTTACGTCTTTACGTATTTATTTTTCAAGTTTTTAAAAATAATTGATTTGTTTTTTTGGTATGTAATGAAAGATGTAAAAATTGCAATAAGAATTTTTATGATCATAATTGATTGCGCAATCAGGGCTTTACTCCTTAATTAGCCTTAAGTCTGCGGCCGCGGATAAAAAAAGGACGTTGGTAGGGAACGATACTACTTCGGGTAGCTTTACAGTCGAGTGCAAAACACAAACATGGAGCCTTGCAGTATAAGCAAGAGAAATAACCGCAGATTATTAAAACCAAAAGCGTTAAAAAGGTAAATTTTAAATTTTAAATTATGAAAATATTATCAAGTGATGAATTAGAATTAATACAAGGTGGTGCATGTTCAGCAA
>VERM01000399.1 GCA_018882645.1 Ferruginibacter sp. | reverse complement strand
AACGGAAATGATGGAGAAGGCTTATCTATCAAATTGGCTACCACATGTGCCTGCATGTGATGCACAGAAATCAAAGGCTTGTTTAATGACAACGCAAGCGATTTCGCAAACTGTGCGCCAACAAGCAAAGAGCCAATCAGACCGGGTGACTGCGTAAAAGCAATGGCATCTATTTCATCTAAAGAGCATCCGGAATTTTTCAGCGCAACTTCCACCACCGGAACTATATTTTGCATGTGCGCCCTGCTCGCCAGTTCAGGCACTACGCCACCATATTTCTCATGCACTTTTTGCGAAGCAATCTCATTGGAAAGTATAACTCCATCTCTGCACACAGCTGCAGATGTTTCATCACAAGAAGATTCTATGGCGAGGATGGAGGGCAAGTTTAAATTTTTTGTTTGGTGTTTGGGGTTATTTGTTTGGGGTTTGGTCCGTCTTCAAATATACAAATCTTCAAAATGGTACAACAGGACATCAACTAAAAATATTCTTTCACCGCAGTGCCGCAGAGAACTCGGAGTATTCGCAGAGGAACCATTCTCAGCTTAATCTCTTGCTCTTATTTATCAGTCGTAAAGTCTGATAGTTTGGGATTTATACGTTTAGAAGAATTATCAACACCAAACCCCAAACAATAAACGGCGCGTAGCGCCTAACTCCTAATCGCTTTCACAGGATCCATTTTTGCTGCGCGTGATGCCGGTATGATACCTGCCAGCACACCAACAATGACGCATATGACCAATGTGGTAAAAATCATTGGCAAAGATAAGTATACCGGAAATTCAAGCGGACCAGAAAGCACCAACGTGAGCAAGTAAACAAAAATCAAACCTATCAATCCTCCCAAAATGCATAGAATGGCCGCCTCCAGCAGAAACTCAAACAAAATAGTTGTCTTCTTTGCTCCAATGGCTTTTTTTAAACCGATGACAGAAGTTCTTTCTTTAACGGTCACAAACATAATATTCGCAATTCCAAACATGCCGACTATCAGACTAATCCCGCCAATGATAGATCCCACAATATTAATTGTAACAAAAGAAGCAGAAATCGCTTTACTGAAAGCCTCCACACTGTTGAGCGAAAAATTATCCTCCTGCGTCGGACTCAATCTTCTGATCTGACGCATGATTCCCTTCAACTCCTGCATGTATGCTTCAGTGGTAGTCTCTTCTTTACCTTTTGCAATAATAATTGGATTGGAACTTTCGGGCTGAAATATTTGTCTTGCAAATTTATTGGTAATCATGACGCACTTGTCATAATCCCATCCAATAAAACTCTTCCCTTCTTTTTTGATAATGCCAACGATTCGGATTTTTTTACCTTTCAGTTCAATATACTGACCAAGAGCCCTTTCAGCTACACCAAAAAGATCTTCAGCATTTACATACCCAATAATACAATTATTGACTCCTGAATTGAATTCAGCGGTAGAAAAATATCTCCCCGCTTCAAATTGAATCGGCTGAATTGAAATCTGAGCCTCGTTTATAGCATAGACTCTGGCATTTTCAATGACTACATCCTTGAAGGATATATTAGACACCGCCTGCAGCAGATATGTAATTTTATCTGTTAGCAAAGAACGCTCCCGAATGAGTTCAGGTTCTTCAATTTTCATACTCGGTCTTGCCCTGAACTTCCATATCGGTTGGTTAGGGCCTCCGCTGTAATCCCACTTGTCGATGTAAATAGTGTTTGTTCCCAAACTTTTCACCTGATTCTGAATATTTTTTTCAAGACTACCCACAGTAGTAAGCACGCCAATGATACAAAAAATACCAAATGCCACACCGGTCAGACTAAGTGCTGTACGCAGTTTGTTTACTCTCAATTCCTGAAAGGTGAGCCGCATTGAATTGGTCAAAAT
>VERM01000398.1 GCA_018882645.1 Ferruginibacter sp. | reverse complement strand
TTCCTGTATTGAGCAACAGAATATTGGTCACGGAAACAATGCCTCTGCAATTGAACAGAACTAAAAATTCTGCATTTCAGTTTGATAATTTACTGAACAATAACAGCACTACACTGCAACATCAATCATTGACAGTGGAATACTCCTCCAATCCGGCATGGTACGCCGTTCAGGCTCTGCCCTATCTAATGGAATATCCATACGAGTGCGCTGAACAAACTTTTAACAGATACTACTCAAATGCCCTGGCCGCATACATAACCAACAAAAACCCAAAAATTAAATCTGTTTTTGAAAAATGGAAAACAAGTGATACCTCCGCACTATTGAGTAATCTTCAAAAGAATGATGAATTAAAATCAGCACTTTTACAGGAAACCCCCTGGGTGCTTGAAGCTAAAAATGAAAATGAACAAAAGAAAAATATTTCCATATTGTTTGACCTCAATCGTTTGGCTTCGGAGAAACAAAAGACACTGAACAAGCTCATCAAAATGCAGGGAATTGGCGGAGGATTTAGCTGGTTCGATGGGGGTTATGAAAATATCTATATCACACAATATATTCTTACCGGCATTGGCCATTTGAAAAAACTGAATGTTGCGGATGCAGCCCATTCAGAAATTTCTGAAATCGTTGAGAAAGCGATTCCTTTTCTGGATCAAGAGCTCTACAGAGAATATGAAACCCTGATTAGGTCGAAAGCCAATTTAAAAAAGAATAACTTATCACAATTGGCTATTCAATATTTGTATATGAGAAGCTTTTTCCCTGAAATTGAATTGGAGAAAAAAAACCAAAAGGTTTATTCTTTCTATAAAAAACAAGCGCAGCAATATTGGCTGCAAAACGACAAATACATGCAGGCAATGATAGCGCTGGCTCTTCACAGAATGGAAGACAAAAAAACTGCGAAAGCCATCATTAAATCATTAAAGGAAAATGCTGTAAACACCACAACCGGTGAAATGTACTGGAAAGAATTTACTACCGGCGGATATTACTGGTATCAGGCACCCATCGAAAGTCAGGCTCTGATGATTGAAGCCTTCAGCGATATAGAAAATGACGAGAAATCGGTTGCCGAAATGAAAACATGGCTGTTAAAACAAAAACAAACACAAAACTGGAAAACTACCAAAGCCACAGCTGAAGCCTGCTATGCATTGCTTCTGTCCGGAAGCAGTTGGCTTGAAGAAACCAGTGATGTTGTACTGACACTGGGTAATACAAAAATATCATCTGCCGAAAACAAAACAGAAGCAGGAACAGGATATTTCAAAAAAACCATAGCAGGTGAAGATGTTTTAAGCGAAATGGGTAAGATCAATGTTGAAATATCCTCTCCATCAGTAAAACCAGGAACATCCTGGGGTGGTGTTTATTGGCAATACTGGGAAGAAATGGATAAAATCAAGTCTTCCGTCACAGGAAAAAAACTTCCGATAGAATTAACCAAAAAGCTTTTCATAGAAAAACCCTCCGCCCGCGGACCGGTTTTGGTGGAGTTGAAAGATGGCGACAAAGTAAAAGTAGGTGATAAAATAATAGTGAGAATCGTATTGAATGCAACAAGGGATATGGAATACCTGCATATGAAAGACCTTAGAGCATCATGTATGGAGCCGGTGAATGTCATCAGTGAATATAAATGGCTGGGAGGACTGGGGTATTATGAAACCACCAAAGACGCCTCAACCAATTTCTTTTTTGATTATATGCCGAGGGGTACTTTCGTTTTCGAATACCCGCTTTTTGTGAATCAAAAAGGGACCTATAGCAATGGCATTACAACCATCTGCAACATGTATGCGCCGGAATTCAGCAGCCATAGCGAAGGCATAAACATCATCTCAGAATAAAAATGAAAAGAGAACCTGTATACAAC
>VERM01000397.1 GCA_018882645.1 Ferruginibacter sp. | reverse complement strand
CCATAGATGTCATACTGGATCCAAATAAGATTCCTGAGCAAATCAACTGGCAGGCAACAGACAGTACAGCGGATATGAAACAAAAATCCAAGGCCATGTGCCTGGCATTTTGGGACGGAGCAGATAAAACAGCCATGAGGATAGATCTTTGGACAAAAGACATGATGGTAGACGAGATGGGGGATTTTTTTTATCAGATGATGATGACGATGGCAGATACTTTTCAACGTGCTACCAATCAAAATGAATTGAGTGCTGAAATGAAAGACTTTGCAAAAGGATTTTTTAAAAAATTCAGGGAACAACAGGTTTCCAAATAAATAATCACACAGTAAAAAACAAAACATGCCACTGGAACAAAAAATTATGGCTGAAATGAAAGAAGCCATGAAATCGAAAAACGAAGCCGCACTAAGAAGTCTTCGCGCAATAAAGGCTGAAATCATTAAGGCAAAAACAGAACCTGGTGCAAACGGAGAGATTGACGAAGCCACTGAACAAAAGTTTCTTCAAAAAATGATGAAACAAAGAAAAGACTCTTTGGACATTTTTGAAAAACAGGGAAGACAAGATCTGGCCGAAAAAGAAAAAGAAGAAATGGCAATCATCGAGAAATTTCTTCCCAAACAATTGACCGAAACTGAAATAAAAGAAGCTGTGTCAGTAATTATTACAGAAACAGGTGCAAAAACGGCTGCCGATCTGGGAAAAGTAATGGGAATGGCCTCCAAACAGCTCGCCGGAAAAGCCGATGGTAAAACAATAAGTGCAATAGTGAAAGAGTTGCTAAGTAAATAAGTAAAATCTCGTGGCCTTGGTTACATTGAAAACAACTGCTTTCATGGATATATCCAAATATGAAGTCAATTGAATAAGCGTGGGAATGTCAACATTTAAGAATATATTTGTTGAAATGGAATTCGCGGTTATTGGACTTCATGATACATTTCAAATGAAAATTAGCTCTTATTCTTATTTATTGTAATTTTATTCGGAATGGAGAACAGGAGTATAATCATAAAATAAGTGAACAACAGCATGGGATACGAAATTAAACAAGACGGAAAGTTCAAATACATTGAAGAAGGTCAGGGCGAAACCCTGATGCTACTTCATGGACTATTTGGAGGTCTGAGCAATTTTAATGCTCTGATTGAATATTTCAGACACAAATTTAAAGTGGTGGTACCCATGCTGCCATTGCTGGATCTCGATCTTTTACATACTTCAGTAGGCGGGTTGCAGAAATATGTAAACAAATTCATTGACCACAGAAATTACAATGAAGTTCACCTTATGGGAAATTCACTTGGCGGTCATGTGGCATTGGTTCATGTGTTGAAAAAACCGGAAAAAATCAAATCCCTCATTCTTACCGGCAGCTCAGGTTTGTTTGAAAATGGTATGGGCGACACTTATCCCAAAAGAGGAGATAAAGAATATATACGCAATAAAACAGCTCTTACTTTCTACGATCCGGCGATGGCAACAGATGAGCTAGTAGATGAGGTATTCGAAATCACCAATAACAGAATGAAAGTCATAAAAATCATTGCCTTAGCTAAAAGTGCCATACGTAACAATCTGGGTAATGAATTGAATGCGATAAAACAACCCACCTGCCTGATTTGGGGAAATAATGATACCATCACACCACCCTTTGTTGGAGAAGAATTCAAAAAACTCATTCCAAACAGTGAACTGCACCTCATAGATAAATGCGGTCATGCCCCAATGATGGAAGTTCCGGATGAATTCAACAGAATCCTTGAAGGATTCCTCACAAGGATGAAAAGTTCTTCCTAATAGTTTAACAATTTATTTTTCTCTGAGAACACAACAAGCTGCAATTTTACATCGTTAAATGTTGTAAACAGATATTACATATGCTG
>VERM01000396.1 GCA_018882645.1 Ferruginibacter sp. | reverse complement strand
GTAGTATATTACAATAGTCTAAAGCTTTCCATTGGAGCATTTAAAACACCTCATTTGATTGCCAATGATAAAATTAAAATTTTTCCAAAGGAGATAATAGCTTATCAAAATGACGATCATTATGCCATATCTCAGGATTTGATTGTGAATGGGAGAAAAAGTTTTGTAGCTAAAGATGCACTGCCGGGTTTTGCTGTCAGGGTCGCCAAGGGCCAATTGAATATATACTGCAAGAAATTTTTTAACGGTAATGCAGGCGTAAATGAATATTTTATACAATCCGGTGAAGATGGACCAATTTTAGCCTACACGCCCGATTTAATGAAAGCATATCTCAAAGACAATTATGAGGCTACTGTTCTTTTTGAGAAAAATAAATCAGATATAACTGAAAAAATTAAAGATGTAGCTGATTTGTTCAATGCTACTCAGTTGGTATCAAAAAATTAAAATAGTTTTTTTATTATTTATTTGTCAATCCCGGTTTTTACCGGGATTGATTATTTTATATAGCTAACCTAATGGGCATCATTCAATTTAATTATTCTGTAGGTTAATTTAACGGGCTTTGTTTCATCTGCTCATATGCAACACAGATTTTTTATTTTGGGATGTTTCATATTTTTTATCGCATCCGGTGCTATGGGTTGCGGAGAAAACAGCATTAGAAATACGAAGGAGCTGAACCAAATTGTAATTTCTGATTCATCTCTTCATAATATCAGTAGTGATTATAAATTACACATAGTTAAAAGTCATCATCATTTTGACAGCAGTTTACTTGAATCTTTTTTTATCAAATATCCACTCTTTCATGCCTGGCGAAATGTCATCCAACGTTTTTATAGTCGAAGAAACTATGAATTTATCTGGTTTGATGATTGTTGTCTCTTGCCCAAATCTGACACGTTGATAGATAAGTTGATGAACATTCGCAGACAAGGTCTTCCTGATCGGGTAGTTTATAAATCCGCTTTACTGAATTTGAAAAATGCATCCGGAGAAAATAAAACTCCTCATACTGAAATGGAAATCATGCTCACTGCGCAATATCTGACTTATGTCAAGTTTACTGCCACGGGAATGGGGTATAATAATTTGAATTCAACAGATTGGGAAATTCCAATTAAGAAAATTGATTTTACCGACTTATTGGATTCGATGTGCAGATATGAACATTTGTATTTGCATATTCTGATGAATCGACAATATGTATTGCTGCAAGAATACCTTCAACGCTATTGCGATATAAAGGAAATGGGAGGGTGGCCTTCCATTCAAATGGCAGAAAGAAAACTTAAACCCGGAGATTCATCTGATATCATTTCACAGGTAAGATCCCATCTCTATATTGTGGGTGATATTTCACATGATAATCATTCAAAAAAATATGACTCGTTACTGTTTGCGGCTGTCATAATGTATCAATTTCGGTTGGGTTTAGATCCTAATGGAATCATCACAAATTCAGTCATAAACGAGATGAATCAGCCTGTAGAAAAAAGAATTGATCAAATTATTGTCAATCTGGAAAGAGCAAGATGGATGCATTTGTACAAACATCGTAATCATATCGACATAAATATACCGGAATTCTATATGCACGTATATGAAAATAATGTACCTGTCATCCATATGAAGGTTATCATAGGTAAACCTAAAAATAAAACAAAGGTATTTTCAGGTGAAATCACACATGTTATATTTTGTCCTTATTGGAATGTGCCTCAAAGTATATTAAAAAAGGAAATCATGCCCATTTTAAAAAGGAATCCCCATTATTTGATTTCGCAAAATATGGAATGGCATAACGGGTTGCTTCGGCAGAGACCCGGCAGTAATAATGCGTTGGGACTTTTTAAATTTTTATTTCCCAATCCGTATAGTATATACA
>VERM01000395.1 GCA_018882645.1 Ferruginibacter sp. | reverse complement strand
CTGCAGGAATATGCGGAACCTTTAATGCTGATTTCGGCCCCTCATTATACAAGAATGAATTGTATAAAGCAGATGATGATTTTTTTATTTCATCATAGTATTTTTTCAAAACTGCTGCATCATGCCCATCGTGCTCGAGCAAATCAATAGCCATCGACATCGATCTCAATGCATCTCTTCGAAGAGGATCTTTAATGGAAGAAAGTTCTTTAGCCACATCCATCACTCCGCCATGATTCACTCCGGCCTGCTGAATCAAATCTATTACCTTAGATGTGATGTTTTTTATCGGAAGCAGATATTTATTCCATGCATTTTGTTTGCTTTCTTTTACAAATTTTATTGCCTCTTGCTCAATTGTTACCAACTCTTCTTCTTCAGCCAGAGCATTTTCCAGAATCCACGTTCTCATCTGTTTGATACAATCCCACTCTTTCTCCCAGGCAAGACGCTCCGAGTCTTTGTAGCGCTCATGACTTCCTGAAGTGGAATGTCCCTGCGGCTGCGTTATTTCCTCTACGTGAAACAATGCAGGAGTATGAGTGTCTCTTATTTTTTGAATGCCGTTTTCAATGATTTCGCACATACCGGCATAATCCCAACCCTTCAGTTTGTAGATATCAATACCATTTGTACCTTCCTTGGTCTGCAAGCCGGATAAAGCGTCGGATATAGATGATTTGGTGGTTTGGTATTTTTTGGGAACCGATATGCCATACCCATCATCCCATACAAAGACTGCCAGAGGAACCTGCAACACACCCGCAGCATTCATGGTTTCCCAAAAATGTCCTTCACTGGTGGAAGCATCTCCAATGGTGCAAAAGCAAACCTCATTGCCTTTGTCACTCAAATTGGAAAACTCATGTAGAGCGTCAACATTTCTGAAAAGCTTGGATGCAAAAGCAAGTCCCAGTCCCCTCACCATCTGCCCTGCAGTTGGTGCTATATCACTGGAAACATTTTTCAGTTTAGCGAGTTCGAGCCAGTTGCCCTGATCATCTACCAGCTTACTGGCAAAATGAGCATTCATCTGCCTTCCGGCACTGAAAGGGTCGTTGTTCACATCAGAATCCGCATACAATTGGGAAAAAACCTGTTCCACAGTAGCCAGATTGCTCGCAAGCATGAAGGTTTGATCGCGATAATAACCCGATCTGAAATCGCCGGGCTTAAAAAATTTAGCCATAGCCACTTGAGCTACTTCTTTCCCATCGCCAAAAATGCCAAACTTCGCTTTACCGGTAAGCACCTCTTTTCTGCCCATCAGGCTGGCCTCACGGCTTTCGCAACATACCTTATAATCCTTTAAAACTTCGTTTTTAAAATGCTCAAAACTCAACTGGTCCTGAGAAATTTCGTTGTGTTGTAATGAACCCATAAGCAATTGATTAGGGCGCAAAAATAAGTGTTTCAAATCGGTTTGTTAAAAAACTGCAAACAGTTTCTGTAATTTTGAAATTTATTAAACGAATTGGTAATTTTAATGTCTGATTTTGTGGTGATGAAAAAAATTTTACTCATTCTCTTCATTTGCATGTTGAATAAAACCCTTTTTGCACAAAAGGATGGCAGTAATTCTACAAATACTCCCTCAACTGTACTACTGAAAGTTAAGGAGGATACATTCGACTTTGGAAAAATTCCTCAGGGCAGGCCGGTTCATCATCAATTTGAAGTTTCCAACAACGGAGCCGGACTCCTGAAACTGACAAATGTACAAGCCAGTTGCGGATGTACAACCCCGGAATGGGAAAGAGACAAGGAAATAGGTCCGGGTGAAAAAACCACAATAAAAGTGGGTTATAATGCGGCTTCTGAAGGTCAATTTGCCAAAACGATTACCATCACGTACAATGACAATCAAACCAAGGTGGTGACCATCAAAGGGGAGGTA
>VERM01000394.1 GCA_018882645.1 Ferruginibacter sp. | reverse complement strand
ACCCCGAATATAGTATTACTAAGCATGATGTAGACAGGTTTTTATCTGAGTCAAACAGAGCGGGTATAGATAAACGCCTTCTGATTGCTACAACTAACGGCTTAGGACAAAATGCTAGGCAGGTGTGTGATGCTCAAGAGAAATTAGTAGTTCGTTATTTACTCTCAAATTTTGAAGATGCAAATATAGACTATCCCGTTTCTTATGCAGAAATTAATCGTGTATCGGTAAAGCCTAAACCTACGCCAAGACCTCATCAAGTTGAGGCAATTAATGCGGTTAAAGAAGGATTTCTAGCTGAAGAGCGTGGTCAGCTAATAATGGCTTGCGGTACAGGGAAGACGTATACAACGCTCTGGATAAAAGAGGCTTTAAAGTCGAGCTCTACATTAGTACTGTTGCCATCATTGGGGTTGTTATCTCAAACTTTGCATGAATGGACATCAGCTAAAAATATTGATTTTTCAGTTTTATGTGTTTGCTCGGATGATTCGGTCGGCAAGAAGAGTACAGATGAATTTGTTCATGATGTATCTGATTTGGCATTTCCCGTTACTTCCAGTGTTGACGAAATACGAAATTTTTTAAATCAATCTGGTGATAAGGTAATATTTTCTACCTATCAGTCTTCTAATTTAATCGCTGAAGCTCAGTCAGAAAAACAAATACCTTCATTTAATTTGGCAATAGCTGATGAAGCCCACCGCTGCGCGGGTAGGATTGATGGAGCTTTTTCAATTATTCTTAATGGCGGCAAGATACGTGCTGACAAAAGGCTCTTTACAACAGCCACTCCAAGAACATACTCAACTACTCTCAAAAAGAATGCTGGTGATTTAGGTGTAGAAGTGGTTGGAATGGATGATAGGGATATATTCGGCCCCTGTTTTTATACCCTTACATTCGGCCAGGCAATTGAGAAAAAACTATTATCTGACTACAGAGTCATTGTAGTGGGCGTTGATAGCAAAGAAATTGCCTCTCAAATTAGAGCCAGAGATTTTGTTGAAACTGAATCTGGAATTGTTTCGGATGCTGAATCTCTAGCGGCACAAGTAGCTTTGCTAAAGATAATTAAAGAGTATGACATAAGTAGACTTATTAGTTTCCATAGCAAGGTATCTAGCGCCAGAAATTTTTCAATCAGCATTAAAGATGTGGCAACCTGGATTGGTGCTGAAAACCTTCCTTCGGGGAAATTGAAGGCAGATTACGTTTCGGGGGATATGCCAACTAATGACCGCCGTCGCAAGTTGTCAATTTTTAAAAGTATTGGCAATGATGAAAGAATGCTTTTAACAAATGCAAGATGTTTATCTGAGGGTGTAGACGTGCCATCCTTGGACGCGGTAGCATTTATTGATCCAAGGGCAAGTCAAGTCGACATCATTCAGGCTGTTGGGAGGGCTATACGTCTAAGCCCTAATAAAACATCTGGAACAATAGTTTTGCCTGTATTTATTGATAGTGAAAGCAGTCCGGATGCGGTTTTATGGAGCGGTGGTTTTAAATCAATATGGGACGTTCTGAATGCGCTTAAATCACATGATGATGTATTAAGTGACGAACTAGATAATATGCGCATTGGTCTGGGTAAAAAGGGTGCACCCCAAGCAATCGGTGGATTTAGAAAAATAACAATCGATATGCCATCCTCTGTTGGGCATAATTTTGTTGATGCACTCAAAACAAGGTTGGTTGAAACTACTACGAACCCATGGGGCTTTTGGTTTGGGCTCTTAAGTAAGTACGTTGATGAATCTGGCTCTAACCAGGTGCCTGCATCATTCGTAACAAGCGAAGGTTACCCATTGGGTAGCTGGGTATCTACTCAAAGAGCTAATAAAAACAAGCTTAGTATTCAGCAAATTGACAAAATCGAATCTATACCTGGATGG